>JAKSCF010000097.1 GCA_022360735.1 Clostridia bacterium | reverse complement strand
TTTAAGAATGGAAACTCTACCGTCAAAGTTGTTTCGTCCGAAAACTTTTTCTTGCCTTTTTTAGGTACGTCACATAAACTGTTGTCAGCAATTAAACAATTGCAAAATCGATATAGGAAATCTCTGAAAGCAAGGACGCCGTTTCTTATGTCCTCTTCGTCTGAAATGTCTCTAAACATAGAATTGATTGTATATGTTTCAGGAATATTCACTGGTATTAGTTGTTTCAAGAATTTTGCCATGTCCCCTATTGTTTTTTGCATATAAAAATTCCCCTTTCATTTTGTTTTTTTCTTAAATAATTACTATGACAACTTCTTTTTGTCAAGTAAAATTAATAATCTTAAACTTAAAAACCAAATAATTTTGGGACCTAGCTTAGCAATTGATTTCATTTTAATTATCCCTCCTTTCTACGAAATATTAGATCCCAACTCTTCTATCATAGTTGAATTTTTTTCTCTTTCTATTGCTTCAAGTAAAATATCATCTATGCTATTAACCTTATCTAATTTAACTCACAATAAAATTGTAAGTATAAATTAAAATTAACATAATGGAATGAATAATTTGTTAATTGAATCTGCTAGACATGTCCACTCATGAATCCGTTGTAAGTCATAAAGTAACTCTTGTGGATCTTCAGATGAGGATTCACCTTCTTGAACTTTTGAATTCCTCATAAGTCTAAGCTTTAGTTGTTCTAACATTTTTTGAGCATCAGCTCTAAGAATCAAAGCTTCCGTAAGTTTCATATGTATTACCTCAAAATGTAGAATCTTGCTAGTTATTTCTCCTTTAATATCATAAAACCTTCCTCTATATAAAATTTTTTTACGCATAGTAAAATTATTTAGCTCTATTAAACTAGATTTTCTTGAAATACCTGAAAACTAAACCGATTTCAGATAACGTTCAGGTATTGCCGAAGTCCAGCAACCTTAGATAACGCTTATCTTGGGTTGCTGGATTTGGGTGTAGTGAAGAAGGAGCGGAATTGGAAATATATTGTTATCGGATGGATGAGGACCCCATTGACCAGCATACCCCACAGACGGGGCATCCTCAAATGAAAACTGCCAAGCTTTACTCAGCCATGGACTCATTTATTCTGTTTAATCTTGTTCTGCTTTTTGAATCTTCAGGAATATAATTTTTAACTTCCGAACATGATACTCTTTACAATATCTACAGTTTTGTAATTTCCTTTCTTCTGCACAAATTTATATAGAACACATTCCACACATTTTACTCTTTCTTGTATTGATGTCTTTACATCCATAAAATAATAAATTCTCCTCACATTGGTTTTTTATTTTCATTTAATCTTTCTATAATTTTCTCAAGTCTCTTAACCCTTGTAACTTCTTTTTTTGCATCTAAATATAATGCGGTATAAGTCCTTTTTACTGACATTGACATTTTTAAAAAATTTGATAATGCCGGTTCAGAACCCGACAATGCATTTATTAAAATTTCTATCTGTTCCTCTTTTATCGGTTCAGGTTTAGGCTTATCCCAACGCCCATCTTTTTTAGCAGCATCAACAGCTTTTAATCCAAATTCAGTCATCTTTCCTGACTGTATAAGCTTATCAACCAATTTTTTATTCTTTTCCGACCAATTGCTTCTTTTTCTTCTAGGTGTAAATTTCTTTAAATATTTTTCTTCATTTACACTACTAAGTTGACCGTCAATCCATCCAAAGCACAATGCTTCCTCAAGTGCTTCATTAGCCTTTATAGTTTTTAATTTTTTACCCTTACCAAAAACCATCCATATTCCGTTGCTTGTAGCGTGATTCTCAATAAGCCAATTGCGAAATTCTTTCCTATTTTTAAACATAACCTCATTTTCCATCATTTCACTCTCCTTTATTTACTCCAAAGATATTACTAACAAATCCGCCCCTCATCTTTCCGATAACATATTTGCGATATGCGGAGTAGTCCGTTCCCGAAGGGATTAGCTGGTTGCATTGCAAGCAGCGTGACAAAGGACTATGTTGTATATAGCGTGTTAGCCGCCGTCCCTCTGAGAACTAACCTATCAAATACCTTTCTGTCATCATGGTTTAAAACTTTCATTCAAATTTGCTGATACTAAGAAACCTTCGTTTATATCTGAATATCTTCCAGAAGTAGATAACCAAATAAATTAACTTTAGAATGATAATTTATTCATCAGTATCCATTTTATCTGTTAGCATATAAAACCACTTTTTTTGCTGAACTTCGGTTTTTAATTTTGCATTTAAGATCTACACTTGAACAGAATAGCGGGAAACGTTTCGGTGGTGCCGGTGTCATCAGCTTATCTACTTCTGTCTTGATATACTTGATGCTGATGATGTTGGCAACATTATTGTTAGATAAAGTTCTTTCAATCACTCCAAAGGAATACACAAAGTTACTTATACTACGACTCGCCGAATCTACCTAAACTGCGCATTTAACAGTCTTAATATTCTTTCATTTCATGTGCCTAAGCTTCCCAAAGCATATTATAAGATGACTCAATATCCTGTACTATTTTAAAGTCTTGTTTGGTGTATAAATGATAAGCAACATTACTTTTGGTAACACATAAACTGATTTTTGAAATATTATTCTCTTTGGCAACAGTCTTTATTGATTTTATTAAATTACCACCAACACCTTGGCGTCTATAGCCTTCGACTACACCAATAACAAGAACTGGAATATCATCAGAAATATAGCCCCTAATATTGATGTCATCATTCCAATACCTTATAAATGCAGCACCTGCCTTTATTCCATCAATCTCAGCAATAACAGCTATATCGCCTTCTCGACTGCCAAAATCTACAAGTATGTGTTTAGTATAGTCATAGGACAGTCCTTCTTCTAATGATGGACGATCATTCATTCTGCTCCAAAAAACAGCTTCAAATAGCATTTCTCGTAGGAACTGATAGTCATCTTGAGTAAATTTTCTGCAATTAATCATATGATTCCTCCCTCTCCTTTGTACCTTTAGGTTTAGGTTGGGGGATGTTGTAAACACACTGTTAGGCGATGGATAATAAGGAATCCATTTGTATTAAATACAAAGTATAGCTTATAATAAGTAAGAGTATTGGTTCTCAAAATATGAAGAAACTATCTTCTAATGTAACTAAGTTCAACCATGCCATCAATCACTTTTGTTTCAACAAGCCTAAGTTTAATTTCTGGATTTTCATCTAAAAAAAGTGGAATTCCATCACCCAGAATTGTTGGTATAATTGTGACAATGTATTTATCTATAAGATCTTGCTTAATAAATTGGTCTATTAATTTGCCTCCACCAATAAGCCAAATATCCTTGCCTCCTTGAATTTTAAGGTTTTTAATAACCTCTACAATGTCATCAGATATAAACTCGGCTCTTTTATCTGATTCATGTTTTTTTCTGGTTGCTACATAACACTTTTTCCCTTCATAAACCCAAGTATCCGGTGATAGTTCATTAACAACCTGTTCATAGGTAGTTCGACCCATTACAACAGGCGATATAACCAAAGTGTATAAATATAAATCTTATCAAATTAATGTGCAACTCATGTTCCTTAAAATCTTGCAGAACAAAATCGATTTTTGCGTAAGATTTCTTATAACGTTTCGTGTTTACGACGCCTTCAAACTGGACCCAAAAGGAATGCCGTCTTGCTGGAACTTCGTTCCCAGTGAGAAGGTGTCGGTGTATAATCCCCAAAAAACCTGCCCTAGTAACACCCCTGTGAAAAACATTGTTAGGAAATCGTTACTCAGCACCACGTTACTATTTGAGCACTGCCAAAGTTCGTAATGTACTTCTTGAAGATGCAAAATATTTATTATGTACTACAATTTTGTTCCAAATATCTTTTTCTCATTAACAACAACCTCGCATATCGGGACACAATTGAGTTATACATTTCAATTGTTTATGTCTTTCTTAGCTCTGACCAAAAATTTCAATATGATTCAACGGAGCCCATGCTTTAATGTTGGGATCGCCCTCTTTATAGCACCAAATCCAACCGTTCAATTCCTTCTCCATAACTAAAATTTCATTAACTTCAAGATCAAATTCAATTGCACAATAATCCTCTAATATAATTCCGACTTTACCTTGTCTTTCAATTATTTGATAAGGTATCCAACCCTGATTGTTCTCAGTTTTGCATAATACCCATCCTGCCCAGACTCCATCTCCATTAGATTCCTCTACACAAACAACTTTCTCATTTTTATGGACTGTAATAGGATTTATAAACTCGTTTGTTCTACTCTTAATCACTTTATATTTAATCACAAGTAAACCTCCCACAATTAATTATGTGATGTCTCCTAACGTTCCGCGAATTGGCAACGTGTGCCATCCTACCTTGATTCTGGCCATGTCGCCAATTCGCTGTTAGCTGACGTCCAGCAACTCACTTTACAAATCACTTTCTTTGTTTGCTTATTTAATTAAGCCATTTATTATTTGACGATTTTCTCTTTTTCAGTTCAGAGTAATATCTTACTTGAATCTAGACATTTTTTTGAAGTTTTAAAATTGATTAGGAATATTTTATAAACACCAAAAATATTACGCGAAGATGATCTATCTAGGTTTGTTCAATAATATAATCAAATCTATTCTTGAATTGCAAATGCTACTGTTATTCCATCATCACATGACTTAAAGCCCATTGACTCATAAAAGCCCCTAGTTTCTTTTGAATCCTCTGTCAATAAAACTTTCTGTCTTACTTCCTTATATTTGCTAAAAATATAATTCATAAGAATTTTTCCAATTCCTTTTCGTTTGTAGTCATTTAAAACTAAAATATCCTGAATGTAAAGTATTACTAAACCATCACCTACTACACGTATCAGCCCAACTAGTCGCTCATTATCCCATGCACTGATTACCATTAAAGAATGATATAATGCCTTCATAAGTTTCTCGGGGTCTTTGGTATAACTCGTCCATCCAGCATCTTCATATAAACTAATAACTTGATCTTTATCTATTTCTTTTGAAAATCTGTATTGTATCGTTTCCATCTGCCATCTTCCTTTCATAATGTATCTACATTAAATACAAACTTAGGATTTATTTGAGAAAACCGCCCAAATTCAGCTGGATGTCAGCTAACGTAACGTTTGCCGATATGAGAAGTTGCACGACCAAAGAGAGTACAATTTGGGTGTAGTGACTGAAAGGAGCGAAACCTCATATCGGTTGTTGTATGAAGTGCTTGGGAAAAAATTTTTAACCTACTATCTCTTAATATGTTAGGCTTAATCATCATGTTCCACGGTTATGATTACATTTCCCTTTTTATGACCTTTTTCAACATACCTATGTGCTTCAACAATCTGTTCTAATGAAAAACTTCTATCAATGACCGATTTTAACTTTCCTGTCTCAACAAGCTTTCTAATAAAAATAAGGTCATCAATATTTTGACTTGCTGTTCCAAATATTATTTTCTTATTTCCTATAAATGACGTCCAAAGTACTTGGAGAAGTGGCCAATCAACCGTAAGGTAAATACCATTTTGCTTTAGTGATGATTTGGTATGATTGAAAATATAATAACCTGAATTATAGCACTTATAAATAACCCAAAACTTTCCACACTCATTGCCTCCTATTTCTTCTTACTTTAACTATATTCTAGCTAGCATTATTAAGCATAAATACCCATTCCCTTTTTTACCCAAGAGGACTACCAAAAATGATGGGACAATGTCTTATAACATTCCTGAGATTTAAGAAGTTCATGAGGCTTAAGGCGATTGCACTTGCCAAATGAATTTTGGTGTAGCATAGCGGAACCTTAATATCATTTTATAGGAAGTCAGCTTTTTTAAATCTCAATATCCCTAGCTTTTTCTGCAACAAATTACACGATGCCCATGACTTCTGGGATTATCTATCTCATTTATAATCACTTGACACTTCTCTTTTTCTAATATGTTTTTATACTGATCCTTAGATAATGAACTATAATAAAATTTTTCATCAAACATATCGGTTACTAATTCACCATATTTTCCGCCTGCAGTAAAAAGAAATACTCCATTTGTATTAAGCAATCCAATAATTTTTTTGATTATATTTTCTTGTCGATCAAGTGGAATATGAAAAAGTGAATCCCATGCTATAATTCCATCAAATTTTCTTTCTATTTTACTTGTTAAGATATCACCCTTAATAAAAGATGCATTAGGAACATTTATTCTTGCTTTTTCTATCATTTCAGTTGAAATGTCTAACCCAATCACCTTTGCTCCAGATAAAACTAAATGCCTGGTCAAAGGTATTCCTGTGCCACAACCAATATCCAAAATAATATATGGATTTGATTTTTTTAGTTTAGAAAGTAATAAATACAAAAATTTCTGTACATAATCTAGACCTATTGTTAAAGACCTTTTTTGTTCAAAAATATCTGCTATTTTATTATAATGTCTACCAATTTCATCAGGCAAAATAATATCCATTATTACTCCTTAATATAAAAGTTATGTGATCTTAAAATATATCATAATGTTTTTGATTATCATTTTATGATTTTTTTTGATTTCATATAACGTTTCGTGTTTGCGACGTTTCCCAGCATTACAGGTAGTTCTCTAACCGTAGATAGCTCCTGTCTTAGGTTAGAGGTGCTGCCGACTCGATTAACTGGGGAATGTGTGAGGGTGACCATTTAGGAATACCCCTTGCAACCCGTAAGAACTCCCTACCCGAACAAACGCAAACACATTGTTAGAGATATCACTCTCCAACGCCTTCAATTATTTTGTTAAACTATTATTCATATCTCTACCTATCTTAACCGTTCTATTGATCAGTAAAAGTATTACCTGGTTAGTTAAAAGAATTTTTACAAAATGAATTGTATCTTACACATTCTTCTCTATAAAATGATTTTCATGTCGATTCCAATATTCTAAATAAGTTCTATCACTCTTTCCATCAAAATTGAGCTGATACATTCGAAAAGTTACTGGTATATCTTTAGGTTGCCACTGCTCTACATAGGAGTATTTATAGCTCATGCCCAGTCTTTTCATCACCTCGCCGCTTCTTGGGTTATTTATATCGTGAGTAGCTGTGATATATTTGTAACCTGCTTTTTTAATTATTTCTACTACCCCTTTTGTCGCCTCACTAACAATACCTTTATGCCAAAATTCTTTTTTCAGTCCATACCCAAAATCACAACTTTCATTATCAGAAAGCCACACATAACCAATAGGCTTATCGTCCTCTTTCAGACAAATGGCGTAGCGGTAAATTGATGGTTTATCGTAATAAGCCAAAAAACGTTCCTTTAAAAACGCCTTTACTTCATCAAGAGTTTTTAGAGGAAGCCATGGTAGAAATGTATTTACTTCCTTACAACTTAAAATTTCAAATAGAGCTTCTACGTCATCCTGTGTAAATTTACGTAAAATAAGTCTTTCAGTTTTAATTATAGGAGTATTTTCCCGTATCATTTTATTCTCCTTATAACTGTCTTTATTAAGATAATCAAATTGATTTCTATCCTATGGACAAGTTCTATTATATTTAAAAATGTTACATCATAATTGCAGTAAACTGCTACTTTAAAAAATTGTGTATCAATGACCACAGAGTAATTCTCTGAAATGATATCACTCTTTCATCTAACAAGTTCCTGAATTTTGGGGCGGCTGCCCTTAATGAAGGATTTTGGTGCATCAATATTTATATGCTTTATTCAGAAAGCACCCTTGTGTAAATACGCTGTTAAGTGATGTGACCGTTACCCTCACAAAAGACTTTTAACCCATTTTGCATGCAACGAATACATTTTTGCGTTTTTTAAAATTTCTTGATTTTTAATCTGCAAGCCATATGATTCTGACCAATTTGCAAGCACCTTAAGTCTTTTTTCGTCATATAAAAATCCTTTTTCACCACAGCTATATTCATTCAGAAATATTTTAAGTCGACTCATCATAAGTTCTTTTGAAAATGGTGATACTTCATAATATATTTCTTTCTTTTTATCTGGGAAAAATGGTATAAATCTATAAACAGTATAAGAAATATCCCATATTCTTGATCCTGGTGAACATACATCAAAATCAATTAATCCTATAAATCTATTATGCTTAAAGACACAATTATATGGGGCAAAGTCATTATGACAAATAACTTCATTAATTTCATCATTATCTAGCAACCAACGAGCTGGTTTATATTTGAAGTTAACAGTAGCATCATGCCATTGTCTTAATTTTAAAGCAACGTCTTTTAATATATCTTCATCCCAAATCCAATCTAGAACTTCATGTGGAACAATGCCTTCAATATATGATAAGACATGTTTCCCATCAGAGTTTAAACCAAACGATTCTGACACCCAATCAATTCCTTGAGACCTAACATAACACAATAGGTTGTGTATTGTACTTGTAGCTATAGTAGCCTCTTTATATATCAAATAATTGTTTAAGATAGGAGAGTTCATATTACCACCGGTTAAATTATTGCTTGATTTATCTTGCATATACTTCCTCATCCTTCCTACCTTACATTGGCATACAATCTTAGGGTATTTCAATTAAAGGTTTCGTGTTTGCGACGCCTTCGAGCTCTACAGGAAGCTGCTCATGGCTGTGAGCCTGCGAACGCCTAATGCAGCTACTGACTCGGTTAGCGAGAAGGTGTGGAGCTCATTGCCCTAAGCTTTTACTTCCTTAGAGCGACCTTGCGCAAAAACATTGTTAGACGAAGTATTACGGGCGCCTTGATTTACGGAAATATAACTTCTTTAAATCTTTAACGATAATATAATAGTTATCATTCTTTGTTTTTTTAACTATTCCAAAAACTATAAATGAATTATTTTTTAAAACTTTATATAACCTCTTTTTATATAAATCCCAAAATTTCTTTCTTATTGCGTTATCAATTAATATACTTATTTTATTATCATAATCAGTGTTAAGCCAATTCTCATTAAAATTATGAATTTTACCCCAATAAAAATTATAGCTATCTAAATAGTTATCACTGATTTCTTTCATATGTAAAACAACATCTTTTAATAATTTAAATTCATGTAATAAATTAATCACTATGTCCTGATCCTTAATTACATTATATTCTGCAAATTTCAATATTTGGTTTAAACTTATTTTCATGTTTTTTTGAATTGCAGATTTCTTAATATATTTTTTTATATTTTTTCCACTATAGTAACTAGTTTCATAATTATCTCCCTCAACTCTATTTTTAAAACTATTAGCATAATTCCATGATACTTCAAAAAACGAAGTATTTACATTAATTTCGCTTACTTCTTCTTTTCCTTCACTATAATTACCCCTATGAGTACTTGACTGTTTACAACCTATTACGTGTCTTGCAGCAAAGCAAGCTTTTTTTCCATCTTTTGCTGGCCTTTTATAAAAAGCATTTTTTCCACATTCAATACAAATAAGATTATTTTTATATTTTTCTCTTTCAACTTCACTCATATTTAAAAACTGAAAAATTGTATAAAAGGCTTGTTTGTTATTTTTCAAGCATACAATATCCATAATTCATACTTCACCTCTCAAAAAAACTAGTAATATTGTGTCTAATGTATGTGTATTTCCGAAGTCCAGCAACCCTTAGATAATTTCTATCTTGGGTTGCTGGATTTGGGTGCAGAGACGAAAGAACGGAACCGGAAATATTTTGTTATGTGATGATGCCAACGGCACTATCTATAACTAACTAAGCTTAATGTAAAATACAATTAAACTTTAAAACAAATTAATTTTATATATCAATCCAGAAGCTACAACACTGCCTGCAACTCCTTCTAAAATACTTCTAATTGTTCTAAGCATTCAGAAACCATTGTTTTTTTTTTGGATTTCTTGTTTCTAATATTGATTCTATAGCTTTTAGTGGGAGAGTTTCACATTGTTCCTCTTACTTCTTTCCAATCGACCAATAAATTATAACGTTCTGTCTTAAAATGCAATACGCAATAGTTAGGGTCTTCAGGCCCATTAAAATGATTAACCAGTCCACCATACCACATTTCTTTCTTTACTACAGGGTCTGTTAAAACCTCTATTGCACCTACAAGGGTGATATTGTAATCACTAGAGTTAAAACAAACACTTGCAAGGTTACACTCGCTAATTCTGTTAGTTCTGGTGTTTCCAAATCCTGTGCAGAAATTAATCCAGTTGATTCCATCAGCTTTTGAGGCAGTTATCGTGGAAGCTGTTGGGTACCCATCCAAGTCAATAAGTGACAATACACAATAGGTTGCAATACCAGTGTTTTTCTCAACAATTTCTCCCGCTTTTACAATAATTCCTTTATCTTCATTTTCTCTATTCATACATTATCCTCCAATTTATATTTATTTTGCAGAAATGGGCAATATCAGCTAACGTTCCTAGTGTTCCAGACGTACTCGTGCCGAAAGGTCTGGCGCAAGGTTTGCACCACCCATACTTGCCTTACTCATTGCAAGCTTTGTGACAGAGAGCATGTCCCAACGGGTTTGCCGGACATCAATAGCCCCATTTTTTATAGTAAACTCTTGATATATAGGAGTTTTTTCTCTATACTTGTATTTCTATCATATTATTACTTCTTTAATCTTGTTAAAAACCCTTTAGATTATTTAACATTTTTA
>JAKSCF010000098.1 GCA_022360735.1 Clostridia bacterium | reverse complement strand
TATGCTCTTCTCCAGCAATACCTGACCAACCCTGCTTAACTGGAGTCCTTTTTCTAATATTTCTTTCAGGTGTTCCTCATCTTCTGCAATACCGCCGCCTGCTCCGCCTAATGTATAGGCAGGTCGCACCACTACCGGATAACCGATTTTTTCTGCGAATTTTATACCACTCTCTTGATCTCTGACGATCTCACTCTCAGCAACAGGTTGATTGATTTTATTCATTAAAGCCTTGAAGCTTTCTCTGTCTTCTCCTTCTTTTATGGCTTCAATTGGTGTCCCAATGATATTCACACCATATTGACTTAAGATGCCCTTATCATATAGCTCAACAGCCATATTTAATCCAGTCTGTCCTCCCATACCCGGCAAAAGACTGTCCGGTCTTTCTTTTGCTATGATCTTCTCAACAAATTCTGCTGTGATGGGTTCAATATATACTTTATCTGCAGTTTCTTTATCTGTCATAATGGTAGCAGGATTACTATTAATGAGTATGACCTCTACGCCTTCTTCACGTAGAGCTTGGCATGCCTGTGTTCCCGAATAGTCAAATTCAGCCGCTTGCCCTATAACAATAGGTCCTGAACCAATAACCAATACTCTTTTTACATCATCTTTTTTTGGCACTTTCATTCTCCCCCTTGCTTATACCGATATACAATCTAAGAATTCATCAAAGATATAGTTGGCATCCTCCGGCCCCGGGTGTGCCTCCGGATGAAACTGAACGCTGCATATTGGATAGTCTTTGTGTTTTATGCCTTCTATGGTATTATCATTTAAATTCATATAAGTGATCTCACAATTACCAGGTAATTCATTGACGTAGTAGCCATGATTCTGACTTGTAATAATGACTTTCCCTTGCTTTATATCTTTAACAGGGTGGTTAACACCTCTATGTCCAAACTTAAGCTTTTTGGTTGCGCCGCCTAAAGCAATGGATATCAGCTGATGTCCCAGGCATATCCCTAACAGCGCTTTTCTGCCTACAACTTTTTTGATCTCTTCCACTACTTCAGGCAAATCCATAGGGTCTCCCGGCCCGTTTGATAAGAAAACCGCATCGTATGCAGGGGACAGCATTTCATCTGCAGACGTATTATATGGCAGTACGGTTAACTTGCAGCCCCTCGCTTTCAAAGCATTTATAATGCTTTTTTTAATTCCAAAATCCATTAATGCTACATGGGGACCTTCACCCTCTATGGTGTACTCTTCTTTGATACTCACCCTTTCAACGGCATCCACGTTACTATACTTTGATAAACCATTATTTACTTCTGTTTTGGTCAACTGTTTTAAAGAAATTAATCCATTCATAGTCCCTGCATTTCTCAAAATCTTAGTCAGTGCTCTTGTATCCACGCCTTCTATAGCAGGAATATTATTTTGTTTTAAGTAGCCGTCTAATTCCATTTCACATCTAAAATTATTGGGCATTTCACATTTATCTCTTACAATAAATCCTTTAACTTTTACCCCATCCGACTCAGCATCTTCTAGGTTAATCCCATAGTTCCCTATAAGCGGATAGGTCATCACTACTATCTGACCAAAATAAGACGGATCCGTAAGAACTTCTTGATAACCGGACATCCCCGTATTAAATACAACTTCACCTGTGGTTTCTTTTAAAGAACCAAATGCATTTCCTTCAAAAACCTGCCCATTTTCCAAATATAAATACGCTTTCATCGTAATACCTCCTTTTGGTTAGTCAGATAGTTAGATAGTTAGATAGTTGGATAGGGGTTAGATGGATAGTTGGTTAGTTACGCCTATCTTCTATCCTCTATCTGCTGTCTGCTATCTGCTATCAAACTATTCCTCTGATTTCATCTAAGCTCTTTATGCCTTCTTTTTCCATATAATCTTGTATGCCTAATAGAATTTCTTTTCCTGCCATTGGGTTAATGAAGTTGACTGTACCGATTTGAACCAAGTGGGCGCCTGCCATAATAAATTCTATGACATCCTTCCAATTCATGACGCCTCCCATTCCCATTACAGGAATTGAAACCGATTGACATACCTCATGAACCATTCTTAAAGCGATGGGTTTTATTGCAGGTCCGGATAAACCGGCATAAGTATTTTCAAACACGGCCTTTTTTTGCTTTATATTGATCGCCATTGCTTTCAGGGTATTAATCAGTGATAATCCATCAGCTCCTGCATCTTCACATGCTTGTGCAACGCTTACAATGTTCTCTGCATTGGGAGACAATTTTACAACCAATGGCTGTCTGCTCACATTTTTAACTTTTTTAACTAAATCATATGCACTATCTTCTTTTATTCCAAATGCCATACATCCTTCTTTTACATTGGGACAAGATATATTGAGCTCTATTAGGTCGATATCGGTATCTTTGAGATAATGAATATTTTCCAGATATTCTTCTTCAGTGGACCCGCCAACATTGGCAATGATTCTGTTATTAAACTTTTTCATCTTATCTAACTCATTAGATAAAAATTCTTGTATGCCCGGATTTTCCATGCCGATGCTGTTCATTAATCCCATAGGGGTTTCCCATACTCGAATGCCGTCATTACCGTCTTTTTGATTCAGCGTTAAGCCTTTGGTGCAGATACCTCCCAGTAATCCTACATCATAGAAATCATTAAACTCTTGTCCAAATCCAAATGTTCCTGATGCTGCTACAATGGGATTGTTAAATTCTAAATCACCAAACTTCACTGTCATATTACACATGATATATTTCCTCCCCTAAGAACACCGGCCCATCTTTGCAGGTTTTTTTGTTTCCTTTTTTCGTTTTGCAAGTACACGAAAGGCATGCACCTATACCGCAAGCCATACGACTCTCTATGGAGACATATACCTTCGTCCTATTTTTAAGTCCTTCTTTAACCAGTTTCTTCATCATCACATCCGGCCCACAGGTTATTATGGCATCATATTGAGATACATCAATATGATCGGTTATAAATCCGCCTATGTCATAAAAAAAACTGCTGGAGATTTGTTTCCATAAGTCTTTCAAAAATATTTCTTCTGAAAAACCTATATATAAATCAACAACAGTATTTCTAGAATTTTCTTTCAATTCTTTACAAGCCTGGTATAATGGCGCAGTCCCTATACCGCCGCCTACCAGTGCTATTTTTCCTTCTATATCAGGAAAGCCGTTACCATAAGGCCCTTGAATATTGATTTCCTCACCATTGATTTTTTTTGTGAGAAGTTCAGTCCCTTCTCCTGATATTCTATATAAAAACTTAATAGAGTCATCTGTTATTTCAAATATACTAATAGGTCTTCGGAGTAAAGGATATTCTCCAATCTTAATCATATAAAATTGGCCGGCTTTTCCTTCAAACTGTCCTTCTATCTCTAATAAATACATCTGCTCTGATATCTTTTTGTTGTCGATGATTACAGCCATTTCAGAATATCCTCCTTCATTTGTATAACTGCTTTGTTGGCACATTCTGCAAATGATTCAGTCTCATTAATGCCTTTATGTGCGCCTATAATACTTCTGGATGAATTGATGATACCGCACATTTCTTCTCCTAAAATTTCTGCAGCATCTTTCCCCGTTCCACCTTGTGCGCCATAACCCGGAATGAGATAAAAAATGCCCGGATATTTAGCTTTTATTCTTTTAAATTCTGCCGGGTATGTTAATCCCACAACACCGCCTAAAGATGAGAATCCACATTCTCCTTTAAAAGCCTCTCCCCATTGTTGAACCAGCTGAGCTGTTTTATAAAATACATCTTCCCCATGGCACTTCAATTCTTGAATGTCTTTAGAGCTTTGGTTAGAGGTTCGAATGAGAACAAAAGCCCCTTTTCCAGCGGTTTTTAGATATTTGTAGTAAGGGCTGACAGCGTCTTCTCCCATATAAGGATTCAAGGTTATAAAGTCTACTTCAAAATCCCCTTCAAAATGTCCTTTGGCATACATCTCAGCTGTTGAGGATATATCCCCTCTTTTGATATCTCCTATAGAAAGGGCAGCCTTACTGTTTAGGTATGCTGCTGTATTGGCATAAGCCGTCAAGCCGTCTAGCCCAAAGGCTTCATAACAAGCAATCTGCAATTTAAAACAAGCCGTCTCTTCTGCCACTGCATCAATAATTTTTTTATTGAATTCAAATATTTTTTCACCCATGCTCATATCTTTGGTCTTGATGTAGTCCGGAAACATACTTTCTCTTGGGTCTAATCCTACACAAACCGGTCCTTTTTTCATGACATTTTTGTGCAATTCATCTATTATACTGAACATATTGCCACCACCTTTTGCTCTTCTTGGTCTGAGTTCAATTGTTGGATTGATAGTCCCAACAAGCTTAAAATCAAAGCCATCCTTATATACATCCCGGCTTTTGCCTGTTGAAAATATACTGCTCGAGGATCGTCATCAACACTTTTGTGAATCTCATCTACTCTTGGCAGCGGATGCATTACAATAGTATCTGTTTTTGCTAATTCCATTTTTTCTTTTGTTAATATATAACACCCTTTATGTTTTTCATATTCTTCGATATTTGGAAATCTTTCTCTTTGTACTCTGGTCATATAAAGCACATCTAAATCAGACATGCACGCTTCAAGCTCATGTTCTTCTATTACAGGTGACTTTATATCTTTAAGTATTTCTTGAGGAAATTTTAGATTGTCCGGGGATATACAGACAAAAGAATTGTTATGATACCGATCCATGGTTTTGATTAAGGAATGAACGGTCCTACCATACTTTAGATCACCACAGAATCCTATTTTTAAATTGGATAATCTTTTTTTATACATATATATGGTGAATATATCTGCTAAAGTTTGAGTCGGATGTTGATTGGCGCCATCACCGGCATTGATTAAAGGTACGGTGAGTGAGTCACTGGATTTATGAGGTACAAATGGCTCTGGGTGACGCATGACCACAATATCTGAATAACATT
>JAKSCF010000256.1 GCA_022360735.1 Clostridia bacterium | reverse complement strand
TTTCTTTTTGTATTTTCTTTGCAATTTCGTGTTCTTCTTCCGTAAATTTAGGTGCTCCAATTTCTTGAAAATTATTATGGACTAATTGTGCAAGGGTTTTATTTGGAATTTTATGATGTGTTGCTGTAATGAGCTCAACTTTTACTTCTGTTTCTGTAGATAAAGCTGCTCCCTTTGCACAATTTGTAATTCTTTTTAATCCATTTTCTGCGTCTTCAATGGTAATGAATCTTCCTATGTACCATGCCGTAGCTTTATCCGGTACTACACTTGGAAATTCAGGATCTATGCTTGTAAATGTATAATTAATTGTGTTAGCTGCATCCGGCGGACATCCTGGATAAGTATGCTCTCTTAACATTTCAACGCCATGTGATTGGAGTATTGCAGCATCTAAAGCACTTCTTCCATGCCAAGGGGAATTTCCATGACAGGTTCTGCCCGTATAATGATATTTGACACTAAAATATGCACAACAACTATCATAATTGGCACGGTTATAAGTCCATGGGTGCCAATCCAAAAAAGCATCAAAATTTTCTAATAGTCCTGCTTTTCCTAACAGAGGTTTTCCCAAACATAATTCTTCAGCCGGTGCGCCGATTACTTTTACAGTTCCATGGAGTTTAAATTTATCCATTGCATTCTTAATCGCAATAGCCGCTTTAACGGATGCCGTACCCAATAAATTATGTCCACATCCATGTCCGGGCCCACTTTCAATTAACGCTTCTTTCTTCAGCGAATCTGTTTTTTGTGATAATCCGGGCAATGCATCATACTCTGCATTGATACCAATTACCGGACTGCTTTGTCCATAAGTCGCAATAAATGCAGTTGGCATATCCGCAACTTCCGCTTCGATTGTGAATCCGTTTTCTTTCAACTTATCCATTAATATCTTTGCTGAACCATATTCTTGCATAGAGAGTTCTGAAATTTCCCATATCTTTTTTGCGATTTGATGAAAATCTTCAGCATATTCATCACTCCAACTATTTATAAATTGTTTTATTAATTTATCTTTCATCGCTATCCTTTCTTACTATCTCTACTCAATCATTAAATGAATAGCAGTATCTTTCACAGTTTATTTGCATTTTCCATTCTCCTTTTACCAGCTTACAATCATTTCTTTTTACATAGCGCAATATCTATACCAAATTACAAATCTTTTCTATCAAAAATTAAAAAAGCTTAGAATTCCAATAGAATACTAAGCTTTTTATTTTTTCTCTATTTTTTTCTTTTAAAATAATTTTTAAATTTTTCTTTTTTTAATTCATCTATGAATTAATTTTAAGGTCATTATAATTCATTGATGACTTGTTTTGTATAAATATTCTGATTTATCCAATTGAGAATTAGTTCATCTCTAGCCTTTTTAATGATTATTTTGCTTTACAAAAGTAATTCATTGATGAATTAATCCATATTTTGCTTTTCCGGCACATATTTTAATATTTTTCTGTAAGCCGTTGCCTGGCTCATCCCTAATGCTTGAGCAACCTTGTAACTGCTTTTATGCTTTTCAAAAGCCGCTTTTATAATTTTCTTTTCCAATTTTTCTATCTCTTCGTTTAACGAATTTATTCCATCAACATTAATAGAGATATGATCATCATTGCTTTTTTTTATTTCCTTTGGATGTCTGTTGTTATCTAGAGCATAATTTTCTTTATTCGTCACTATAGTTCGTTCTATATGATTCTCTAATTGCCTCATATTCCCAGGCCAATGATAACTTTTCACATAGTTTATAAATTCCTGGGTTATAGTGAAGTCTTTATTGTATTTTTTTTTGTATTTTTCTGCAAAGTACTTCACTGCAGGCTCAATGTCCTCTAATCGGTCTCGTAAAGGTGGAACAATAATAGGGATAACATGTAGTCTATAGAACAAATCCAATCTAAAATTTCCTTTTTCTACTTGCTTTTCTAAATCTTTGTTTCTCGCTGCAATTACTCTTTAATCCACCTCTATTTCTTCCGTCCCTCCTACTCTGGTTATCTTTCTGTTTTGTAAAAAATGTAGTAATTTCACTTGCACCATTAAAGGCAATTCACTGATTTCATCTAGAAATAATGTGCCATTATTCGCCATCTCAATCAACCCCGGCTTGCCTTTTCGATTAGCCCCTGTAAAAGCACCACTTTCATACCCAAAAAGTTCTGATTCCAGTAAGTTTTCAGGAATTGCACCACAATTAATTTCTACTAATTTACCACCTGACCGCTTACTATTCTTATGAATATATCTTGCAATAACCCCTTTACCTACACCCGATTCTCCAATGATCAAGATGGTTGAATCCACATCCGACACTTGCCTAATGGTGTCAAGAATAGCTTTCATAGATTGGCTCTCTGCAATTAAAGTTTGTTCTCCTTTATTGCTTTCATCTGCTGATTGATGATTTTGTTCAGTTATCTTTATATATTGTGTCAAACCAATAACTTCTTCGAGGAGTTTAGTATTTGTAACCACTCTATACATTTGGTACCTTTCATCGAAAATGGGAACCCCCGTTACAACGGTCTTCTTTCCGCTATCCATATTTTGCAATATTGAA
>JAKSCF010000099.1 GCA_022360735.1 Clostridia bacterium | reverse complement strand
TTACTGATTGATGGCTTTATTGCAGGTTCAGCACTTTTAGCAGCACATGCAATGTATCCGGACATTCTGAAAAATTCTATTTTTTGTCACCAAAGTAAAGAACCGGGACATCAGGGGATGTTGAATTATTTGGGAGTGAATGCAATTTTAAATAATGGGTTAAGATTGGGAGAAGGAACGGGTGCTGCTTTAGCATATCCTATGGTTCAGGCAGCTGTTAATTTTTTAAATGAAATGGCTAGCTTTGATGATGCAGGAGTTTCTAATACTTAAAATATGAAAAATGAACTGAAGCTGTTTTTTACGGCCTTAATGTTTTACAGCAGGATTCCGGTACCAGGGGGAATTGATCATTCTGCAGAAGCATTGAATAAGGCTACCCGGTATTTCCCTTTAGTTGGAATTATTGTGGGAGGAATCTCAGCTTTGGTTTTCTGGCTTGCTCAGTTTGTTTTTCCGGTATCTATAGCTGTTATTCTTTCTATGATTTCCAGTGTTATAATAACCGGTGCTTTTCATGAGGATGGTTTTGCAGATGTTTGTGACGGACTTGGAGGTGGCTATACTATTGAACAGAAACTGAATATTATGAAGGATAGCCGTGTAGGTACCTATGGACTACTTGGGCTTATCTTCTTAATAGGATTAAAATATTTTTTGCTGGTAGAACTGTCATTTAATCTAATTTTTATTTTAATATCAGTTCATGCATTAAGCCGCTTATCTCCGGTATTTCTGGTTTTCTTTATGGAATATGTAAGAACAGATGAACTTAGCAAAATAAGGCCCATCGGAAAAAGAATAAAACCTTTTGAATTACTCATAGCAGTGATCTTTTCAATAGCTCCATTGTATTTTCTGAGTTATTGGGGTTTTGTTTTAATAATACCTTTAATAGTTATCAGTATTTTGAGTGCCTGGTTTTTTAAAAGGCATTTAGGTGGTTATACCGGAGATTGCCTGGGAGCTGCCCAACAAATAGCCGAAATCGTATTGTATACTTCTTATCTTTTATTATGGAATTATGTTTTATAAGACATACAAGTGTGGAAGTAGAAAAAGGTTTGTGCTATGGGGCTAGTGATGTACCTTTAGCTAGTTCATTTGAAGAAGAAAAAAATAAGGTGATTAAGGAACTAAGTGATTTTAGTTATGATATGGTATATTCAAGCCCTTCGGATAGATGTGTAAAATTAGTCCAATACCTTAATAAGCCAACGATAATAGATCAAAGGCTAAAAGAACTAAACTTTGGTGCTTGGGAATTGAAAAACTGGAATCATATCAATGATTCTTATGCCAAAGCATGGATGAAAGATTATTTAAACCTCTCTTGTCCTGATGGAGAAAGTTTTCAGGATTTAATTCATCGTTTTTCCATATTTTATCAGGAACTTATAGATGTAAAAAGAAATGCTGTAATTGTTTCTCATGAAGGAATCATCAGGGCTGCATATCATATTATAGATGGTATTCCTCTTAAGGAAACATTTAATTTAGAAATCGACTATGGAAGTCTGCATAAATTTAAGATTTAAGCATTTCCATACATTCTCTTCTGTTTATTTTTCCATTTCCCGTATAAATAAAAGAATCGAGATATTCTATTCGTTTAGGTACCTCATGCTTTTCCAGATTTGCTTCCAGGTTTTTCCACAAGGTATAAAGGCAATTCAGGTCTTTTACGGAATTTTCAATAACAAGTATTAGTTTTTCTCCAAGCTCCTGATCAGGAAGAGAAGATACAAACAGGTTGTAGTTGATGAATTGTTTTATTTTAGACTCCAGTACTTCAGGTATGATTTTAATACCACCTGTATTTATAATATTATCTTTTCGGCCTATGATTTCAAATTGGGTATCCGAATATATATTAGCCAGGTCATTTGTTTTAATTTCTTCCGGTGAAATATGTGGGGCATTTATGATCAGGCACTGATCACTGCCTTTTCTTACCGTGATTCCAAATAAACAATGATAATAATTATGCTTAGCCGTTGAATTAAGTTTTTTTAAAGCAATATGAGTAGCTGTTTCAGTCATACCATATGTTGCATAAACATTATTTGGAAAATCTTTTAAAGCTTTTTCAATATTCGGATCAATGGCACCGCCTCCAATGATCAGGTTTCTTACCATCTTTAGCTTACCGACATCCTTACTTTTTAAGATGTTTGAAACCTGAAGCGGGATCATTGCTGCAAAGTCAATATTAAAATGATTGTCGGAGAGAGGATTTGAAGAAGGTTCTTTGATGATAAGGTTCATATTGTTTACAAATGCCCTGATGATCATCATTTTCCCTGCTATGTATTTTGCAGGCAAACAAAGCAAAGCATTTTCATTTTCCTTAAATGATAATGCCTCCGCAGTATAGATAGCACTGTTGATCAGTACACTTTTGTAAAGTCTAATTAATTTAGGTGTACCGGTTGATCCGGAAGTATTCACTTCAATAAAATCCTGGTCGCTTATCCACGATTGTATAAAAGCATATATATCCTTTTCCCATGAAGCAATGGAAGTATCTTCAAATTTTTGCTCAATAATTCTTCTTAAAGAATCTTCATCATGGAAGATGTTGTTTATACGCAGGCTTTTATACTCATTTTTGATCATATATTAATACTTGATAAGTCCCAGTTAAATTGGTCTGAATAATGTAATTCCCCTTTTTCAATCACTAAAGGAGACGGAATGTTATTCGTAAATAATTGTCCGGTGCCTAAGCCCTGTGGCATTTCATTATTTAAAGTAAATGTCCATTGAGCAATTGCATTTAAGCCGATATTAGACTCTAAAGCTGAAGTTACCCACCAGTTTATATGATTATCCTCCGCAATATCTATCCATTCCTTACTTTGTTTAAAACCTCCTATTAGGCTGGGTTTTAGTATAATGTATTGTGGCTTGATCTGATCTAATAATTCCTCTTTATTCTCTTTATTGAATACGCCTATTAATTCTTCATCTAAAGCAATGGGAAGAGGGCTTAACTCACAGAGCTTAGCCATTTCTAGATATTGACCGGGCATGATAGGTTGTTCTATGCTATGTAGTTTAAGCTCTGAAAGCCTGTTTAATTTCGATAATGCTTCAAACGGACTAAAGGCTCCGTTGGCATCTACCCTGATTTCTATATCCTTTTCTGAAAACTCATTTCTTATTTCTTTAATGATTTCCAGTTCAGTTTCGAAATCAATAGCTCCGATCTTTAATTTGATACAATGAAATCCGGATGCTATTTTGTCTTTAATCTGTGATCTCATAAATTCAGCATTACCCATCCAAATCAGACCATTGATATAAATAGAATCTGTCGATTCGGTAAAAGCAGAAGGAAATAGTATTCTGTTTCCTTTTTGCTTAAGATCAAGAAGAGCAGTCTCAATTGCAAAATTGATTGCAGGAAATTCTATAAGTTCTTCCTGCTTCAGCTCATTGATATTGTTTGCAAATTCTGTAAGCCTTTTATATAAATCAGGGCGATCGTCAAAACTCAACTTCTTAATGATACTGCATTCGCCCAAACCAAATACTTTTGGATTATCCTGTTGATACAGTTTAATAAACCATGAATCTTTCTCACGTAAAACACCTCTGGAAGTACCTCCGGGTGTTTTAAAAATCAAAGGATATTTTATGATTTCAGCTTTGAGCATGCGTAAAATTTGGATATATAAATATACAACCTATTATTTAAATAAGTAGGCCTGCACCAAATGCGACAGAGTACAATAGCGTATTAATGGCTTGCTTTTTTAAATAGGGGTCTAGCTTTGCTTTATCTTCGATTTTTTTGATTTCATATAAATCCTTTATAAATAAAGGCAAAGTGATTATAAAGAAAAATTGAAAATAAGATTGAAAATTTAACAAAACAAAAATGAAGGCTGCAACTATGGCTGTGATAATTATAATATGGTGGTAAACCATGGATATTTTACTTCCCATTTTAACAACCAGGGTAATTTTCCCACTTTTTTGATCGTTTTCGATATCGCGCATATTATTTAGATTCAATACTGCCATACTCATTAGCCCAACTGAAAATGCAGCCAATAAGACGGTCCAGTTAAGCATATGTGTATTTAAATAATAAGTTCCGCAAACTCCTATAAATCCAAAAAAGATCAATACGAATATATCTCCAAAGCCTTTATATCCATAAGGGTTTTTGCCTACTGTATAGTTCACGGCCGCCAGAATTGCCAATATGCCTAAACCAAAAAATATGTAGAAATTTGACATGGGAATTCCTTCGGTACCAAAATAAATCAAGGCTGATCCACTAATCAATGATAAGAAAATAAACAGATAAACGGCAACTTTCATCTGGAAAGCAGTAATTTGTCCGCTTTGGACACTTCGTTCCGGTCCAATACGGTCTTTGTTATCTGTGCCGGCTTTATAATCGCCGTAGTCATTAGCCAGATTTGACAATATTTGCAGCAGTAATGTAGTTGATACAGCCAGTAATGTGATTAGCCAACTAAAACGGCCATCAAATGCACTGATGAATCCGCCCAGTATAATGCTTGACATTGCCAGAGGCAAAGTTCTTAACCGGAAAGCCTTAATCCAGATTTTTACCCTGCTCATAACAGCTTAAGGGAATTTTGGATATTTGTGAAAATCAGGATCCCTTTTTTCAAGGAACGCATGTTTTCCTTCCTGTGCTTCTTCTGTTAAGTAATATAATAAAGTTGCATTGCCTGCAAATTCCTGAATGCCTGCTTGCCCGTCCAATTCAGCATTTAATCCGAGTTTTATCATTCGTAAAGCCATTGGGCTTCGTTTCATCATGATTTTTGCCCATTCAACACAAGTATCTTCCAGCTCTTCTAGAGGAACAACTTTATTCACCAGTCCCATTCTTTCTGCTTCTTTAGCATCATATTGCTGACAAAGGAACCAGATCTCACGGGCCTTCTTTTGTCCAACAATTCTGGCTAAATAAGAAGAACCAAATCCTGCATCAAAACTGCCAACTTTAGGGCCTGTTTGCCCGAAAATGGCATTTTCAGAAACAATGCTTAAATCGCAAACGACATGCAGTACATGTCCGCCTCCAATAGCATAACCATTAACCATTGCGATAACCGGTTTCGGAAGAGAACGGATTTGTTTTTGAACATCCAGTACGTTTAAACGGGGCACACCATCTTCACCGATATATCCTCCCTTGCCTTTTACATTTTGATCTCCTCCGCTACAAAAAGCTTTGTCACCAGCACCTGTAAGCAGCACAACATTAATGCTTTGGTCTTCTCGGCAGATACTAAAAGCATCGCTCATTTCTGTGGTTGTGGTAGGCCTGAATGCATTGTAAACTCTTGGCCGGTTTATGGTGATTTTTGCAATTCCTTCACAGAATTCAAATAAAATATCTTTGTATTCCTTAATGGTTTTCCATTCTCTTTTAGTAGCCATAGATTATTTTGTTAAATTTCACACAAAGTTAGAATTTTTCCATAATCCATATTACAGAAAAATGTATAGAAATATAAACGGAATTACGATCTGAGATGCCTGAAGTATTCTTTTAAAATTTGAG
>JAKSCF010000101.1 GCA_022360735.1 Clostridia bacterium | reverse complement strand
CTACGTTTACATAAAATTGGAAGATGATAATTATGATGATGAGTGGAAGGCACTTGAAAATGATGATATTCAAAGCTTCTTGGAAGATATCTACGATAAAATTGATGATGTAGTTAATGATGATTCTGACGATGATGATGATTCTGAAGTTATAGATATTGAAGGATATTTTTGTGATGATGATGAGGATGAAAAACTATACAAAATTTATGAATCCAGCGGTGAAATAAAATACAAAAAATATACTGAAAATAGTGTATTGGAATTTTAAAAGCAGCTGAATTAGCTATATTGTAATGCAACCTCTTATGTATGTTTATTCATCAATAAATGTATGTAGGAGGTTTTTATGTTATCAAGAGACATGAATTATAGTCAAAATTTGATTTTATTAAAACCAATGCTTTCCAATACAGAATAAAATATTATAAATGATTTTAACAATATTGCTTATATAAACCTCTAAATTGATGTTTGTAAATGATAAAATATAATTTAGAGGTTTAATCTTATCTATGCTTCTTTTTATAGTCCATAAAAGAAGTCACTGCAGTAACCAAAAGGAGTAGGACTATGGCAATAACGATCAAGCTTCTGTTGTTATTTAATGGGCAAACTCCCTCCGGTACAGCAGATCGGTCTATATAAGTCTTCAATAAAATGCCCAATGCAAATAAAATACTTCCTGTATATAATAAGTTGCTAAGGGTAAAAAACTTTTTGATTTTCATTTTAAATCTCTCTTTTCTTTAAAATCCTATGTTATTAATAGTATACCACATGGGTTATTCCAATCTGTAATAAAAAGTCAATTATAAGCCATACACATCTGAAAATTCTATATTCAATCTATCAATTAGATTTTCTCCGTTATTATAATTATTTTTTATCATGCTTTTTTCTTCCATTTTACTAACAGGCAATTGGATTTTAAACTTTGTATAAATATTACTGGTGCTTTCTACAGAAATCTTTCCACCAAGCAATTCAACCAGCAGTTTGACAATGGTTAGCCCAATACCACTACCTTCGTTATTTCTGGTGAATGATTTATCTACCTGTCTGAAACGTTCAAAAATTATCTTTTGATTATCTTCCGAAATGCCGATTCCAGAGTCTACTACTTCAATGAAAATAGCATTTTGTTTCTCAGATAAATTGACTGAAATCATGTCGCCTTCATCCGTAAATTTGATAGCATTTGATAATAGATTTAAAATGATTCTTTCTAGTGTAAAAGGATCGCATGTTATGATTTTACTTTCAAATTTTGAATTGAATTTAAGTATCCTGTTTTTATTTTCCACATAGTCTTTTACAGAGTAAGTAATCTCTCTAATAAGCTTAACGATATCATAATTTTGAAAATGCAAATCATAAGAATCAGAATTAATTTTAGTGATATCAATGATATTGTTGACTAACTTTAACAGCCTATAATTATTTTGTTTGATGATATTGGCAAATCCATCAAGCTTTTTATTAATCTGAACATCACGAATATCGTTTCTATATAAATTAATCATTTGCAGTGCTGAAAAGCATAGATTTAAAGGTGTCTTTAATTCATGGGACAGATTTGCAAAAAACTCAAGTTTTAATTTGCTGTATTCCAGGGCTTCCTTTAATTCTTTTTGCTCTGTCATATCTAAACCACAGACCAGCAAGCCTTCAATATTACCATTTTCGTGTCTTATAATTTTCTTATGGCAAGATATGACTCTTATTTCTCCGGCTTTAGTTATTATGCTTCGATCAACATACTCTAATATTTTACCACTCTGAAATTTTTTAAAATCTTCTTTTGATTTTTCTCTTTCTTTTTTTGTTGATAAAAAATCATACCACATTTTACCTTTTATTTCTTCTTCGTTATAGCCGCTGATTTCACAAGCTTTTCTGTTAACCAGCGTTATTTTTCCTTCTATGTCTATTAATATAAATAAAACCTCTGCTATATCAAGATATCTTTGAAGTTTATCTCTTTCTTGTTTCAATTGGAGCGTACATTCTTTTACTTTAATATCTAGAATTTTGTTGGAGCAATCCAAATCCTTGTACAATTTTGCATTTTTTAAAGAAATAACCATTTGTGAAGAAAGAATCTCTAAAGCTTTTAATTTGTCATTGCTAAAAGCACCTGCAATAAAATTATTTTCCAGATAAATAATACCATTAAGTTCTTTTTTATTGATTAATGGAAAACATAAAACTGATTTAGGTTTTCTTTCAAAGATATATTCATCAGAAATGAATTTGTTTGAATGTGTACAGTCCTCCAAAATAACGCTTTTACCGGTTCTAATCACATAATTAACAATACTCTTTGGAATGTTATCATAACTTTCCAAGGATTCATTTTCTACAATATTGATCTTTCTTTCTTCAACTTCTTTCTGACCTTTAATAACAAATTTATCGGCTTCTTTCATCATGAAAATAACTTTTTGAGCACCTACATTTTCGATAATGATTTCAATTAACTTTTTTATCAGTTCATCTAAAATGATTTCCTGTGAAATAATTTGACTTGCTTTCATTATGGAATGCATATCAACCAATTCTAAAGTTGTAATAGATTCGGTTTGGTTAGTATTTTTATCGAATTCTTCTTGCAGAAAATCAGTAACTTCATATTCTCTAAAATTTTTCATTCTCCAATCCTCCCCATTATTCCGTATAAAGCATATAATTACTATATAATTTTACACAAATCTTTTGTCAAAACAACTCGTATTGTCGGATAATTCAAAAAAATAAAAATTATATTCTTAGGATAATTTTATTGAACTGGAAAAGAATGAGATGATATGTGGTAATAAATAGAAATAAATAACCCTTTTTGATATAATAATGGATACAAAATTTGGTATTTTATTGAATGGAGTAAGGGGTAGAGGATGAAAAGATTTTTATATGTCATGTTGATGACCCTATTAACATTGACCGCTGTCATTATGTCGGTTTTGGATATGTTGGACAGTATTGATATGAATACATCCATGTTTTTATATGGTTTGGACTTAGGTATTTTAGCTATATTTGCAATGGATTATTTCATTCGATTGATACAGTCAAAGGACAAGAAAAAATTTATCATAGAAAATGTTTTTGATTTATTGGCTATTATTCCTTTTAATTCGATGTTTAGAGCTTTTAGGTTTGTAAGATTGTTTCGGTTATTTAGATTGTTGCGAGCAGCTGTATTTTTAAAAAAGTTCAATCGATATATATCTGTTTTTTTAAAAACCAATCATTTCATATATATGGTGTATTTATGCATCATCGTAACTTTGCTGGGTGCAATATCCATTTATTCTGTTGAAAAAGGGAAAACCATTTATGATTTTGGAGATGCATTGTGGTGGAGTTTTGTGACGGTTACAACAGTAGGTTACGGTGATATTTCTCCATCTACAGGAATAGGTAGATGGATTGCAGCAATATTGATGTTGGTAGGTATCGGATTTATTGGTATGTTAACAGGGACGATTACGACATTTTTTTTAAGAGATAAAAAGAAAGCAAAGATCAATCCCTCTCAAATAATTGATTTGAGTGACTGCTCAAAGGAAGCTTATAAAGCGATATTAGATTATGTAGAATATATAAAAAGTAAGACGAATTAGAGAATGAATTATTTACTATCTATAATTTCTTCTGTTATAACCATAATATTTTTTACAATTGGAAAAATATCAGTAAAGTAAAATAATGAGAGATAATTAATTTAACAGTTGATTTTTGGATGAATAATGTTGTATAATGACAAAGTCGCTTTAGTTCCATACGATTTATTTATGAAATGAAGCTAATGGGTAATAACCCCAAATCGTTAAAAAATACCTGTTTTTCTTGTATTTTCAGATTGAAATGAATTCATATTAGGAGTATTATGGTGTATAATAAATATATGATTATCCTGGGGTGTTTGTTATAGGTTTTTAATTCAACCTACAATTTGCATCCGGAAGCTCGGGTTTTTCTGTTGATGGCAAGCCTTCTTGGAAAGGAAGTCAGAAATAGAGAATAGGGCATCCACCTATTTGTGTAGGGGTGTGAATTGTAAACCAGACGGCATTCTGGGTGATTGATATTTAGTGAGAAAAAAAGTCTTCATGGAGAAGACTTTTTTAAGTTCTATAGTTTTATAAAATTAGGTTCCATATTCCTAAAAGTTGAGATGTACTTAAACCCTAAATGTTTCAATAAATCATAAATATAGTCAATTTGATGTCCAATATAATCAGGGCTGTGAGCATCTGAGCCCACTGTGATGATTTCTCCATTCAATTCTTTATAGAGTTTAAGCATTTCCATGGTAGGAGATAACACGTCCATATTGTATCTAAAGCTGGATGTATTGATCTCAATACCTTTACCATTCTGGATAACCCTTTTAAAAATTGCTTCAACAATATCAAAGTAACCCATGAACTCAATAGGTTTGTCAATATATTTTTTGTATCGATCAATAATGTTAATATGACCGACTACATTATAGGATTGGAAAGCTTCCAAACACTGATATGTATAAGTGTAAAAATCAATATAAGCATTTAGGGGCGTTTTATTTTCAAAGTAATCTCCGAAATGTAATTCCTTCTTTTCAGCTGCGTGAAAGGAACAGATTACAAAGTCATAAGGATGAGCATCTACAGCTTCTTTACTTTGATCAATAACATGATGCTGCAGGCCTACTTCCAGTCCTTTTATAACATCAATACGATCTTTATATTTTTCACGGCAGTCATTTAAGGTTCTATGATAGGCTTCAAAATCTAAGCTAAAATCAATTTGCTTACTAGGGTAATCATAATCGATATGATCGGTGATAGCAATTTCTTTAACCCCTTTTTCTATTGCAGACTCAATGATATCATTGATGGGAGCTTCACAATCAGCTGAAAATGAAGTATGTACATGATAATCATACATGCAATATACCTCCTTATGTTTAGTTTCGTATATATTGTCTTTAATCAATCAGAGTCTTTATCATATCTTATTTATTATTTGTTTTCAAGTGTTGGGAGTTTTAAATATTTATAGGAGGATTTGTTTTTACAAAGGAGTTTTTTTGTTAAAGCAAAAATCCTGATAGTCAAGGAATATTATTTACATAAAGGTTTAACCTAAAAAAACTTGACAATTAATGGATAGAATGCTACACTAATTTAGTGCGATAAAGTGATGAAGTTATAAATTTGAGAAGTAATAATTTTATTTATATTGTATCTTAGTGAAAGGTTGTTTAAGATGGTTAATAAGCGTAAATTTATCCCTGAAGGGGTAGAAGATGTTAATGCAGTTGAATATGAAAAAAAGGAATGGATGCAGACAAAGGCTAAAGAAATATTTAGAAGCTTTGGATATCATCAAATCCTTACACCTACATTTGAGTATTACGATTTGTTTTCTGAAATTGAATCTGCTATCAATTTAGATGAAATGTATAAATTAATCGATCGAAACGGAAAAATTTTAGTATTAAGACCGGACGCAACCATACCTGTAGCTCGTATGGCAGCTACAAAATATGGCTCAATAGATGGTTATTTAAAATTCATGTATTTTACATCTGTATATAGAAGCTCGGATTTTAGAGCAGGGGGAAAAAGGGAATTTACTCAGGCAGGAATAGAGTATTTAGGGAATGAAGAGCCGGAAGCGGATGCAGAGGTTATAGCAACTGCAATAAAGAGCTTGCAAAACCTTAATTTTAGCAATATACATATTGATATTGGGCAAGCAGATTATTTTAAAGGCTTGATGAGTGAGTTGGATGTTTCCCAACAAGATAAAAATAAAATTAGAATATTGATTGAAAATAAGAATTTAGCAGATTTGGATAACACTTTAGAGGAATTAACTATAAGCGAAGCATCTAAAACATTATTGACCAATATGCCATTTTTATATGGAGAAATTGATGAAGTTATTAACAAAGCTAGATCTCTGGCCATCAATGATACGATGAAAAAGGCTGTTGACAACACAT
>JAKSCF010000102.1 GCA_022360735.1 Clostridia bacterium | reverse complement strand
AATAATTTCTGTTTCTCAAAGACATCCCTATGGTTCTGTGCATCTAATAACATCACCATTCATATGATGATAGTAATTAAAGCAAGCCATTTTAAATAACCTATTTCCTATATTATAAATAATGATTCGGAGAAAAATGTATATGAAAGAAAATAGGCTTTCCACCAACAGATTATTCCTTTTTCCCATCTCATATCAGCTTGCATGCTCTATGTTGCTTGAAGAAAACAAAGCATTAGAAAAGTTAGGATTAAAAACCAATGGTAACTGGCCCCAAGCAAATACTTTGGATATGCTTTGTATTGCAAAAAAAAATCTAAAGAAAAAAATTAATGATGGTGCTTTAAAGCTGTGGATGATCGTAAAAAAATCAGATATGTCCATTATTGGAGATATTGGATTCAAAGGTAGAATTTGCGAGAAAGGCAAAGTCGAAATTGGTTGTGCCCTAATTGAAGAAGAAAGAGGAAAAGGCTATGGCTATGAAACAACAAAAACCTTGTTAGATTGGGTACTATCAAAAGAAGAAATTATTGCTGTAAAGGCAAAATGTTATACCCATAACACCAGTTCTATAAAAGTTTTAAAAAAGTGTGGTATGAGTGAACTTAAAAGAGATACTAAAATAATACACTGGTATCTTGAAAAACACCCCCCTCTTTATTTAACAGTCTCAGAACATTTAAAAATGCTTCCTATTCCAAATTAATTTTTCATCCAATCAATATATTGAATTCCATAATAAAAGAGAGTATAATATGTTTTATATTTACTTTTAGTATATGTCTCAATAGGTATCCAATTATTTAAATTATGAGTAAATATAGTAATTTGAATGTTTCCAAAACCTGAGTTTGATTCATATACTTATTGTTGTGTAATTTAATCATTCTGAATATTCAATTATTATTTTTTATCTCTAAGTAATATGCTGTTTATAGCACAATATAATTAAATTTGGTTAAAAAATATTATGTTAATATGACCACTAATACTTTTTTCCAATAGATTT
>JAKSCF010000408.1 GCA_022360735.1 Clostridia bacterium | reverse complement strand
GGCTTTTCGGACAAAACAGCCAGTGGCACGTCATTACCCATAGAACCAATAGCCTCTTTGCTGTCTTGCATCAAGGGTGAAATAACCCTTTTCAGCTCTTCTTCCGTATAACCAAAAATCTTTTGTTTCTCAATCAGCGCTTCTTTATCCAAATGAATCTCTTTTTTATTTAATTCAACCTGCTGTAAATCAATCTTGTTTGCTGATATCCACTCTCTATACCCTTTATTCGAAAGTGTTTCCTTGATATCTGAATCTTCTTTTATGATTTTCTCGTTTATATCCACTAAAAGTATTTTTCCGGGACCCAGTTTTCCTTTTTTCTGTATTTGTTCTTCCGGTACTCTGAGGACACCTGATTCAGAAGCCAATACCATCATCCCGTCTTTTGTCACCATGTACCTAACGGGTCTAAGTCCATTTCTGTCAGAAGCCGCACCAATTTTGACACCGTCTGTAAAAATAACGGCAGTTGGGCCGTCCCAAGGCTCCATGATACCTTCATGATATTCATAAAACGCCTTTAATTCGTCCGGCATATTATGGTCATATCGCCAAGCTTCAGGAATCAGCATCTTAATAGCATGTGCCATAGAATAACCGCTTTGTATTAACAATTCAAATGTATTATCCAGGTTACAAGAATCGCTGCTGTCCGGTTGAATAATGGGCAGTATTTTTTCAAATTCTTCCCCAAAAATCTTTGAATGCATTTCACCTTCTCTTGCATTCATCCACTTTACATTGCCTTTAATGGTATTGATCTCACCATTATGAGCGATATATCGATATGGATGGGCCAATCGCCATGAAGGGAAAGTATTGGTACTATATCTTTGATGTACAACTGCAATAGCACTTTTTAAATTTTCATTTTTTAGTTCAAAATAGAATTCTTCGATTTGATGCGCTAGAAATTGTCCTTTATATACAATGGTTTTTGAAGATAAACTGCATATATAAAATGCCTCCATATAAGGTTTGGAAGCTCTTATAATCTCTTTTTCAACTCTTTTTCTAATCATGTATAATTTCTTTTCAATTTCTGCTTGGTCCTCATCGGCTATTCTAATAAATATTTGTTTTATGATAGGCTTAGTATTCAGTGCAGAAAACCCACATGCTTTCTCATTGACCGGAACAATTCGCCAAGCAATCAATTCTTGACCTTCTTCTTTGAGAATCCTTTCAAAAACACCTTCACAATAATATCTGGTGTTTGGCTCTTGAGGTAAGAAGACCATACCCACACCATATTGTCCTTCACCCGGAAGCTTAATATCTTCCTTTTCGAGTTCATCTTTTAAAAAGTCATG
>JAKSCF010000103.1 GCA_022360735.1 Clostridia bacterium | reverse complement strand
TCACCAGCATTTTTTTCTCTCCTTAGATTTCTGATTTTTCTATAACATTCATTTTTTCATATCTATATTTTGTTTTTATCAGATCACCATACAATATTTTCTCTGTATTTTTATGCGGATCTCTTTGTTGGTATTTGATTCATTTCTTCAATTACCCCGTGGTACTGTTTGAATAAATTTGTATAAATACTGTCCCAACTTCTTGAGAACGTGTAACTAATAGCATTTTTCTTGATACTCTGTTGCAGTTGGTCATTCTCAATCAGCGCTATTATCTTATCCACCATGCTGTCCGGGTTTTCTTTTTCAAAAGCTAATCCATTATATCCGTCAATAAGATTCTCTTTTATTCCGCCTTCATTTGGACTGACTACCGGCAACCCGGATGCCATGGCTTCTAAAATAACATTTCCATAGGTTTCACTACTGGCCGGGAACGTGAAGAGATCTGCAGAAGCATAATAAGTTTGTAACTCAGCTCCGGATTTATAGCCTACAAAGGTTATATTGTCTATTTCTCTGCTTTCCAGCTCTTTTCTTGTAGGACCATCTCCAACTACAACCAATTGATACTTAACCTTTTTTTCATTGAGTATTTTAGCAGCATCTAATAACACATCCAGTTCCTTTTCAGGGGATACTCTTCCTACATATAGCAATAATTTTTCGCCGTGCTTGCAGTATTTCTTTTTCAATGCTTCACTTCTTTTATTGGGACTGAAAAGGTTTGTATCTATGCCTCTGCCCCACAATTCTATATTTTTTATGCCATGCTTTTCCATATCTTCTTTTGTGTCATTTGAAGGACTAAAATTGATATAACAGTTAGAGTGAAACCACCTGAAAAAGTGCCATAGCGAATTTTCCATAAATTCTAGGTTGTAAAATTTAAGATATTTAGGAAAATCCGTATGATAAGAAGATACTAATGGAATATTATTATCTTTAGCATATTTTAGACCCATTAAGCCCATAGAAAAAGGCGTTACAAGATGTATAATATCCGGTTTAAATTTATGCAACGACTATTCAATGATTTTATATTTTGGTATTGCAATTTTACATTCAGGGTAGAGAAAAAATTTGAAGCTGTTCAGCTCAATGGTATTGCCCATAGTATTACTTTCTTTACCAGGGATAAAAAATCTATATTCAATTCCCTTTTGATCCATATAATCTTTCATTTTATCAAGGGTTTTAGTAACCCCGTTTACAGCCGGCAAAAAAGTATCTGAAAATAATGCAATCTTCATTTTCTATCTCCTCACTTTAAAAAAAACTAAATTGGATAATCGTACCCATATATGCTATAAAAAAACCAATAAATACATCTGTCGGATAATGAAAGCCTAAATATATTCTTGATAAGGCTACAAGCACTCCGATCATTAGAAATATTGGTGTCATCATTGGTATATGATACATTAAAGGTAAAACAAAGGAAAAAGCTGTACAAGTATGCCCGGAAGGAAATGAATACTGACATGACGGTGGATTAACGGCTCTGGCATCTTTTAATGTCCTATATGGTCGCGGCCTTCTTACCACTCTTTTAATAGAATGTACAATAAACTGACTAATGATCATAGTCACCATTAAATCCATGCCAATATTTTTTATTTCTTGCTTTGAAAATACTAAAAATAATAAAGGAAATACGATTGCAAATATTGTAGAACCTAAATGAGTTATTCCTCTCATAAAAACATCTAAAAAAGTACAATGAAATTTCTTATTAATCCAATAATAAATAGAAACATCACCTTTTTTTA
>JAKSCF010000104.1 GCA_022360735.1 Clostridia bacterium | reverse complement strand
TTCTTTACTTTTTTATATTTTTTTCTCAAAAAAAAGTTTCACGTGAAACATTTTGTCTCACGTGTTAAATCTCTACTCATTGTTCATTTTTGGGAATTTTAATTAATATTTCCATATACTCACCTTTATCCTTCTGCTTATATTCCGCACTTTGTTCTACTTCATATATTGTCTTAAAAGCCTTTTTTAAGGTGTTGACATATATTTTATAATTAATACATCTTTTGACTCTTTTTTTTGACAGCCTTTTCTTCTTGCGATTTATAATGGAATCTATCAATTTTTCGGTTTCTTTAACGTTTAATTCATGATCAATGATTTTATGTAAAGCTTTTTGTATATCTTCTTGATCAGATAATTTAAGCAGACTTCTGGCATGTCTTTCAGTTAAGCCATTATCAATTAATTGATTTCTTATAAAATCGGGTAAATTAAGAATTCTCATTTTATTGGATATAGTAGATTGCTTCTTACCTATTCTCTTAGCTATTTCTATTTGCGTTAAATGATATTTTTCCATTAACTTTTTGTATGCCATGGCTTCTTCCAAGTAATTCAATTCTTCTCTTTGTATATTTTCTACCAAAGCCCAGATTGCTTCATTGTTTTGTTCTACATCTTTTATAATAACCGGAATATTTTTAAGCCCTGCCATCTTAGAAGCTCTAAGACGACGCTCACCGGCTATTAATATATATTCTTTATCATTTAATTTTTTAATGATAATAGGTTGTATGACACCTATTTCTTTAATCGATTCCGCCAGTTCATCTAATTCATTTTTTTTAAATACTTTTCTTGGCTGATCTGGGTTTGGTACAATTTGTTCTACTGGTATCTCTTGTAACTCATTTTTTTTAAATTGAAACATTCCCTACACCCCCGAATGTTATCTTTATTCTGTTTTTAATTAAATAAACCTTTAGTTTTCGTACAACAAAAAACCCCTATAAACGTCACTATAAGGGGTTTTTGACAGGATTTCCTGCTTTACGAGGAAATTTTTCAGGGGTTTTTTTAATTTTTTTGATATATATTATTTGATGTTGTAATATTTTATCTTTAGTAAAATCATCTTGACAAAAGACAATCTTGCCACCCAGTAAATCGATAGCTTTGATACTATCATTAATTTCCTGTTGGATATCTAATCCTTTATATGCTGCAAAATAACCATCTAGCTTAACCAGAGGTAAAGCATATTCGGAAAGAATGTTTAATTTGGCAACAGCACGGGATACGCACATGTCATATTTTTCTCTATAGGCTTTATTTTTTCCAACATCTTCTGCTCTTGCATGTAATAGTTGTACATTTTCAAGCTGCAGTTCTTTTTTGACTTCATCTAAAAATTTTATTCTTTTATTCAATGAATCCACAAGTAAAAAGTTTTTGTCCGGATAAAAAATGCTTAAAGGTATTCCCGGAAAACCAGCACCTGTTCCAATATCAACAATACTCTTAGTATGTTCCATTCCATTAAATGTAACACACATTAAAGAATCAATAAAATGTTTTTTTATAAACTCTGTATCTTCAACAATGGCTGTCAGATTGATCTTTTTATTCCAATCCAATACCATATCTTTATAGATTTTAAAACGTTCCAGCATTTTATTGGTATATTCAATCTTTAACGCCTTAAAAAAGTCCTCCAATAAATTCAATTCATTATTTGGCAATTTCTCTCATCCTTCTTTCCCTTTCAAGATGAATCAATAGAACATTAATATCTGCCGGAGAAACACCGGAAATACGAGAGGCTTGTCCTACAGAAACAGGTCTTAATTGATTTAATTTTTGTTGAGCTTCTATTCTCAAGCCATCAATTTTTGTATAATCTATATTAGAATTTAACTTTTTCTTTTCTAATTTTTTAAATTTTTCTATTTGAACAAATTGCTTTTCTATATATCCGGAATACTTTACTTGTATTTCGATCTGCCTAGTAACCGATTTAGGTAATCGAGGTCTCTCCTTATCAATATCGTTAAGTGCTTGATAAGAAATTTCAGGTCTCCTTAAAAGATCCAAAAGCGTTACTTTATTTTTAATCGGACTGCTGTCATGTTTCTCTAAAAAAGGATTAGCTTGATTTGGGTAAACATAAGTTTCAGTAATCCTCTTAGTTTCTTCCTCAATTTTCTTTTTCTTATGTAAAAACTTTTGGTATCTTTCTTCATTAATCAATCCAATATTATGACCTTTTTCCAGTAATCTTAAGTCGGCATTATCTTGTCTTAGTATCAATCTGTATTCTGCTCTAGATGTCATAATTCGATAAGGTTCATTTGTTCCTTTAGTGAGCAAATCATCGATGAGCACACCAATATAAGCCTCTGATCGATCTAGAATAAATGGCTCTTTATTATGAATTTTATGCGCTGCATTAATACCAGCGATTAGTCCCTGAGCAGCTGCTTCTTCATACCCTGAGCTGCCATTAAATTGACCTGCACAAAATAAACCTGAAATATTTTTATGTTCTAATGTAAGTTTCAGGTTTAAGGGATCAATACAATCATACTCAATAGCATACGCCGGTCTTATAAGTTTTGCTTTTTCTAAGCCTTCAATGGTTCTATAAAATTGTTCCTGTACATCTTCAGGTAAACTGCTTGACATACCTTGAACATATACTTCATCTGTCTCTAATCCTTCAGGTTCTATAAACAACTGATGTCTTTCTTTATCCGAAAAACGAACGAGTTTGTCCTCTATTGAGGGACAATATCTGGGCCCTACACCTTCTATTTGTCCTCCATACATGGCTGAACGTTTTATATTGTTTAGAATGACTTCATGGGTATTTTGGTTAGTATATGTAAGCCAGCAAGATACCTGACTTTTTTCAAGCGTTTCATTCGTAAAAGAAAATGGAATAATTTCTTCATCTCCAGGCTGCTCTTGCATTTTATTATAATCTAAAGTTTTTCCGTCTACTCTTGCAGGTGTTCCTGTTTTAAATCTACGAAGTTCTATCCCTTTATTTTTAAGTTTTTCAGATAAGTCCAAAGATGCAGAAAGACCATTTGGCCCTCCCTCATAATTCCATTCTCCAATAAATATTCTTCCCTTTAAATAGGTACCTGTAGCTAAAATCACTGACTTTGCTTCATACCTTGCACCGGTTTTAACAATAACACCTTTAACCTTATCCTCTTCAATAATAACATCGACAACTTCACCTTGTCTTAAATCCAAATGTTCCTGCCTTTCAAGAACTTTTTTCATTTCAATATGATATAAATGTTTATCTGCTTGAGCTCTTAAAGAATGTACAGCAGGGCCCTTAGCTGTATTTAACATTCTGCTTTGAATAAAAGCTTTATCAATATTTAATCCCATCTCTCCACCTAATGCATCAATCTCTTTTACAAGATGTCCTTTTCCCGT
>JAKSCF010000105.1 GCA_022360735.1 Clostridia bacterium | reverse complement strand
CGCCTCCTCTTACTCAAGATGAAGAAAAGGTCTTTGTCAATAAACTCTTAAATGACAGTGGAAGAGCTAAAGCGGTTCTCATTGAAAGAAACTTAAGATTAGTCGTATATATTGCTAAAAAATTTGAAAATGCAGGGATTAACGTAGAGGATTTAATTTCCATAGGAACCATAGGTCTAATCAAAGCAGTTAATACCTTTAATCCTCAAAAAAATATTAAATTGGCAACTTATGCTTCAAGATGTATCGAGAATGAAATATTAATGTATTTAAGAAGAAACAGTAAAAATAAGATTGAAATATCTTTTGACGAACCCTTAAATATTGACTGGGATGGGAATGAACTGTTATTATCAGATATTTTAGGAACTGAAGAAGATGTTGTTTATAACAATTTAGAAGAAGAAGTCAACAAAGAATTATTAAAATATGCATTGAAAAAATTATCTTCCAGAGAAAAGAAAATCATGGAGCTGCGCTTTGGGTTAGCAGGTGAAAAAGAAATGACACAGAAAGAAGTTGCAGATTTATTAGGAATCTCTCAGTCCTATATCTCTCGGTTAGAGAAAAAGATAATCAATCGATTAAAAAAAGAAATAAAAAAAATGACTTACTAAAGTATCATTGGTATAAATGATTTATCTAAGGCAATAATTATAATTATAGAAAACAAAAATTAGGGGGGCAGTAAATACGACTGGAGGACAAGCAATGCATATCAATAAAGTTGAAATCTGCGGCGTTAATACATCAAAGCTGCCTGTCTTTACCGATTCAGAAATGAAGAGAATGATTGATTGTATAAAGGAGGGTGATGAGAAGACCAGAGAAGAATTTATAAGAGGAAATTTAAGATTAGTACTGAGTGTGATCCAACGATTTAATAATCGAGGTGAAAACTTGGACGACCTTTTTCAGGTTGGATGTATTGGGTTAATTAAAGCATTAGATAACTTTGATACAAGGCATAATGTAAAGTTTTCTACATATGCCGTACCTATGATAATTGGTGAAATACGACGATATCTTAGAGATAACAATTCTATTAGAGTGAGTAGATCTCTTAGAGATACGGCGTATAAGGCACTACAAATTAGAGAAAGGCTCATAAGAAGTAATTCTAAAGAGCCGACAATATCGGAAATATCAAAGGAACTTCAGATGGATAGAGAAGAAGTCGTTTTTGCATTAGATGCTATCCAAGACCCAATATCATTGTTTGAACCGGTGTATCATGATAATGGTGACGCCATCTATGTTATGGATCAAGTCAGTGACGAGAAAAACAGCGATGAGAAATGGATGGATAACATCGATTTGGCAGAAGCATTAAAAAAATTAAACAATCGGGAAAAGCATATTTTGACTATGAGATTTTTTGAAGGTCGCACACAAATGGAGGTGGCAGACGAAATCGGAATTTCTCAAGCTCAAGTTTCACGTCTCGAAAAAACAGCTATAAGACATATGCGTAAGCACATATTAAAATAAATGAAAAGCAAAAAAGCCCATAAAGGGCTTTTTTTAATGCACATAACAGTGACAAATCATAGTAATTATTATAGAATGACCTGAGAAGTTATTGAATTTTAAAAAGATGCCTTTGGTGTAGAATAGTTAAAGGAGATGTGTAGAGGGTGCCTGAATTGAAAATTGTTGTTACGGATTGTAGTTGGAATGTTATTGATGTTGAAAAAAAATACTTGCCCAGTGATGCAAGTGTAAAGGGCTATCAATGTAAGAGTGAGGAAGAGGTCATTGCTGTTTGTGAAGATGCAGATGCAATTTTGTCTGAATGTGCACCCTTTTCTAAAAATGTTTTAGAGAAGTTGAAAAAATGTAAAATCATTTCCAATACTGCAGTCGGGGTAGATAATATTGATGTAGAGGCGGCTTCTGATTTAGGAATAGCAGTAGCAAACGTACCGGGGTATTGTGCTGGTGAAGTGGCTGATCATACCGTTGCGCTCATGCTGGCATTTAATAGAGATATTATAGGGTATCATCAAATGATAAAAAATAAAGCTTGGCGTATGAAATCTGTGTTACCCATAAAAAGGATGTCTACACAGACCATGGGACTTATTGGCTTTGGTGATATTGCACAAGCAGTAACAAGAAGGGCTTTGGGTTTTGGTATGAAAATTCTGGTATATTCCCGTCGGAAAGAAAAAGTAGAAGCTTTTGGATTGCAGATGGTTGAACTGGATGAACTGTTGGAACAATCAGATATTGTGTCTATACATTGTGCTTTAAATGAAAGGACCGAAGGATTGATATATAAAGAAAAATTTTTGAAAATGAAAAAGAAACCTTTACTGATTAATACTTCTAGAGGAAAAGTTGTCGATGGAAAAGACTTGATAGAAGCATTGGAGCAAGGCTTGATTCGAGGAGCTGCTCTAGATGTTTTGGAAAATGAACCTCCTAATTTTTCAAATCCTTTATTCAAAATGGAGAATGTGATCATTACACCCCATGCAGGATTTTATTCAGAGGAAGCTTTAGAAGAAGTGAGAAGAAGGTCTGCGTTGAATATTAAGAATTACTTAAATGAAAATTATGATGAAGTGAGTTTGGTTAATGGTGTTAGGTAGGAAATTTGACATGGGGTTATTGGATATCATATAATATGAAATAGATGATAATAAAATATAAATGATGGTTAGGTAAAAGGAGAGTAAGATGTACACATTGTTCTTAGTAAAATAATGAATTGAATATGGGTTTAAAAGAAAATCGCCTGTTGTGAAGGCCTATTTGTAATGTCTTTTATGTGTTTTCTTTTAAACGTATTGAATACTAAGAACACGCCTTAAGCTTATATATAAAAAATAATACTGTGTAGTTTTTAGCATGGTATTTTTGTTTTTTGAAGACTTGTTAATATTTAATCAGATATGATTTAATATTTTTGATGAATTCAAGTATAAGACTGTGAGTGAATGGTTAGTATTCATTCACAGTTTTTTATT
>JAKSCF010000496.1 GCA_022360735.1 Clostridia bacterium | reverse complement strand
GCCCCCCCTGCCCGATCTGGATGATATACTCGAGGAATCTGCATCTCCCGATGAAGAATTGACCAATATAGAATTGCCCGGCGAGGCAAAGACCCCTGTCGAAGAGGATATATTCGGCGGAGAAACGGAAATTGTCGATTTGGATTCTCTGGAGCAGATGGCTGTTGAGGAAACCGATGGCGGCGAGGATTTCGCTTCCGAATTTTCCGACAGAGTGGAAGAGATCCGCGATGCCGCGCAAAGTGGTCAGATCCCGGAAGAATTGAAAGATGAAATCAAAGATATTCTTCTCTACATGGACCAGCTTCTGGAATCGCTTCCCGATGAAAAGATTCAGGAATTCGCCAGAAGCCCCCACTTTGAAGTATACAAAAAAATATTTGAGGAGTTGGGGATCAAAAAATAATGGGACTCCTAGATAAAGCTCTCGGTGTCGAAAAGGATGCGGGAGAATTCGGCTCCGCTATCGGCTCTTTAGCCAGGGAGCTTCAGTCGGAAAGTAACGGGCTGGATTTTCCGGCCGTTCTTTTTTCCCGGATTTCCAAAGCTTTATCCATACGGAAAGGAGCTCTTCTGCTCCCGGAGAAAGAGGGGAAATTCGTCCCCTGGTCCATTAAGGGCTTTGACGAAACGACATCGAGAAGGATTCGCATACCCGATTCTCTCATACAATCCATTTGGGATTCGCCGTCCTATTCCTTTATCGAGCTGAAAGGTTCCGAAATCGACCTGATGAAGGATTACTTCTCCTTCCGGGAGTATTCAGTGGCAAAATCGATTCTCATCGCTCCCATAAAAGCCGAAAAGGAAATTCTGGCTCTCCTCTTTATCTGCGAAAGCGATATCTCCGGCCGGGAGAACCATATCAAGAGAAAACTGCTCAGCCAGTTATCCCAAACATCCGGTCCTCTGTTAAAAAACAGAAGAGAAAAAATCGTCGGGAAATTCGAGGATCTCGGTCGCGAGATGGGAGGAGAGGAATTACAGGAAAAAATCAATCAGTATCTGCGCAATGTGGATAGCGACAAATTCCTGCTTATTTCCCTTTCCCTCTCCTCCTTCATTGATTACCTGGAGAAGAAGGACGCGGGAGCCATCCGTTACAGATTGATGCAGGATATACTCAGGCTCATCAATACGTTGATCG
>JAKSCF010000223.1 GCA_022360735.1 Clostridia bacterium | reverse complement strand
AACAAAAGATTTCTCATCATACAATAACCATTGATGAAAAAGAAGATATCAAACATATTACAAAAGTATTGCGCTTAAAAGAAGATGACAAACTGGAGATTTCAGACACTGAGCAGTATGAATATGTTGGAAAGATAAAAGAGATATTAAGTGATAGAGTTGAATTGGATATCATAGAAAAGAATGTTTTTCAAAGAGAGCCAAAATGTAAAATATCACTTTATCAAAGCATACCTAAACAGAGCAAAATGGAATATATTATTCAAAAGTGTGTTGAACTTGGCATAAGTGATGTTGTTCCTGTATTTACAAAAAGAACGGTTGTACAAGATAAAGGGAATTTTCATAAAAAGGTTGATCGTTGGCAAAAAATTGCTATGGAAGCCGCAAAACAAAGTAAAAGAGGAATTATCCCTCAAGTTAAAAATCCATTATCCTTTAAAGAGATGCTGAGTGATATCAAAGAGAAAGACTTGATTTTGTTCCTGTATGAAAATGAAAAAGACATTTCTATTAAGCAGGTATTAAGAAAGCAAATGGATGCACAAAGTATTGCAATTATTGTGGGTCCAGAAGGTGGATTTTCAGATGAAGAAGTTGAGCAAGCATGTGCCAACGGTGCCCATTCTGTATCTTTGGGTAAAACCATTTTGAGAACAGAAACGGCGGGAGCAGCGTGTGTCGCTGTAGTATTATATGAATTGGAAGGTTGATAAAATTGAAAAAAGCTTCAATATATACTTTGGGATGCAAAGTCAATCAATATGAATCTCAAGCCATAAAGGAACAATTTGAGAAGAAAAATTATGAGATTGTGAAAGAAAATGAATATGCTGATGTATATGTGATCAATACATGTACCGTTACAAATTTGTCAGACAGAAAGTCCAGGCAAATTATTAGACGAGCTAAACGCATGAATCCTGAAAGCATTATTGTGGTAACCGGTTGTTATGCTCAAATCAATCCTGATGAAGTAAAAGAGATGGCTGAGGTAGATGCCGTCGTAGGCATCAATCAAAAGAATAACATTGTTCAATACGTTGAGGATTTAAAAGAAAAAGAAAAAACTGTAGATGTAAAAAAACTTCAAGAAATTAAAGAATTTGAGGATATGAGTATCACTCAGATGAATACTCGTACAAGAGCTTACATAAAAATACAAGAGGGGTGTAATCAGTTTTGCGCTTACTGCATCATCCCATATGCAAGATGCAGTATTCGAAGCAGAAAGATTAAATCCATAGTAGAAGAAGCTGAGAATATTATTAATAACGGTATTCAGGAGATTGTTATTACGGGTATTAACGCTGCTCTTTATGGAGCTGACGCCAAAGAAGAAGGGACTCTGTTGGATGTTATTGAACAAATTAATAATATTGAGGGTAAATTTAGAATACGATTAAGCTCTATTGAGCCTGCTGTCATTACAGATGAGTATATGAATCAATTAATGCGCTATGATAAATTATGCTCACACATACATCTTTCTCTACAAAATGGCAGTCAGAAAATATTAGAGCGTATGAACCGTAGGTATTCAGTCAAGGAATATGAAAAGATCGTAAGAAAATTAAAAGAAAAAAGAAGCGACATGAATATAACCACCGATATTATTGTTGGATTTCCAGGTGAGACAGAGGATGATTTTTTGAAGACCTGCCGGTTAGTAGAAACCATTGGTTTTGGGAAAGTGCACGTTTTTAAATATTCAAAGCGAAAAGGGACGAAAGCTGCTGAGATGAAACCGCAAGTGGATGGTATAACAAAAAGCAAAAGAAGCAGTGAATTAATCCATGTATCTGAGACTGTAGCAAGCAAATTTAACGAACAATTTATTGGCAGTATGCTGGAAGTGCTGTTTGAAATAAAAAACCAAAGTACAGGCTATTATGAAGGTTTAACGGATAATTATATAAAGGTATATTGTAAAAGTGATACAAATATTGAAAATCAGTTTGTAAAAGTTATGATGACTGAGTTATTTGAAGATGGATTAAAAGGAATCATAAAAAATCAGTAAATATTTTCTTTTCAAAAAATTATTTTATGGTATACTTTTAGATAGATAATAGATATTCAAACTGAACTGGAGGTGAATATTATGTCCGATTGCATTTTTTGTAAAATTGCATCAAAGGAAATTCCTTCAGCAATTGTATATGAAGATGAGCAAATGCTTGCTTTTAAAGATATAGAACCTCAAGCACCTGTCCATGTGTTATTGATTCCTAAAAAACACATCGACTCGGCCAATACGGTGGCAGAGGAAGATATTGATCTCATAGGTAAAATGTTTTTAAAAATAAAAGATATTGCTGAAGATTTAGGTTTGGATAATGGCTATAGAATTGTTAATAACTGCGGTGAAGATGGGCTTCAGACAGTCCAACACCTACATTTTCATTTGTTGGGTGGACGAAAAATGCAGTGGCCACCAGGTTGATGTTGATTATTGAACAAAAATAGGATATAATATTATCTGCTATAATTTACTTGCCTTGTATTCTATAATGATGGCAGAATATTTCATTGTACGGAGGGAGGGATAAAACATGGCACAAGTAATAGTAAGAGATAATGAAAGCTTAGAAAGTGCATTGAAGAGATTTAAACGTTCATGTGCAAGAGATGGCGTTATGTCAGAATTGAGAAAAAGAGAACATTATGAAAAACCTAGTGTAAAGAGAAAGAAAAAATCCGAAGCAGCAAGAAAAAAGGCTAAAAAATATTAATTATAAACGAGGTGTATTAGTATGTCTTTGAAAGACAGGCTTAGTGCTGAATTTAAAGATGCCTTAAAAAATAAAGACAGCATTCGTAAAAATGTAATTAATATGGTTCGAGCTGCCATTAAGCAATATGAAGTAGATCATAGAGAAGAGCTTGATGAACAGGGTGTGCAAAATGTCATTGCAAAGCAAATTAAAATGAGAAAAGACGCTCTAAAGGATTTTGAAAAAGGTGGAAGAGAAGATTTAATAGCTGAATATAAAGCAGAAATAGATGTTCTTTCGCAATATATGCCTAAGCAGCTTACTGAGGAAGAAATTACCCAAATTGTTAAAGACGCCATGTTAGAGACAGGCATTCAAGACAAAAAAGGTATGGGGAAGCTCATGGGCGCAGTCATGCCTAAGGTAAAAGGTAAGGCTGATGGTAATATAGTTAGAAAAGTAGTTGAAAATATATTACAATAAAAAATGACCTACATAAGGTCATTTTTTTTGAGCTTTT
>JAKSCF010000501.1 GCA_022360735.1 Clostridia bacterium | reverse complement strand
TATGACTTTTTTTTGTTGAGTTAAAAAACAATAAGGAGTAAAAATATGGATTCGGAAAAGAAAAAAATATTGATACTTGTTTTGGCTTTGATTTTAGGAGGGTTAACATTAATCGTTGCTCCGGGGACGGGCTTGGATATTTATGGACAAAGGTTGCTGGCTACGTTAATCGTAATGGTCGTTATTTGGGTAGGAGGGGCTTTATCCTATCCTGTATCAGCGTTTTTACTAATCGTATTGATGACTTTTGCCGTAGCGGACTATTCTCAAGCCGGCGGCATGAAAAGTGCATTTAAGTTAGCTTTAAAAGGATTTTCAGGCACCGTACCCATTACGGTTATTGCAGGAACAGCCCTTGCAGCAGTCGTAAAATCCAGTGGATTAGCTAAAAGAATCGTATATGTCATCATGAAAAAACTTGCAACCAATGCGAAAACCGCCAATGCATCCAAAATATTAGCGGCTTTTTTCCTAGTTGATATTCCTACTTCAATGATGGTACCCACAGCCATGGGAAGATGTGCAACGTATATGTCCATTGCGGAAGGTTTACAAGATCCTTTCAAATTTGCTAAGGTTACAGATAAAGACAATCCACCCAATCCTTTTCAAAAAGCAGTCTGGATTACGGTAGCTTTAGCTCCTATTATCATGGGAACCGCATTTTTAACAGGTGCGGAAGCAACCATAATGGTCGGTGGTTTAATAGAAGACTTTACTGGAATACCTCAATTATGGGGCAGCAGTTTTGCATTGTTATTTTTACCGGCACTGTTATTATTATTTGTTTCATGGTTGATATTAACCAGACTATTTCCTACAACCGTAAATGATATTCCTATAAATTTTATAAACGATGAATTAATTAAGTTAGGGAAAATGACTTATCAAGAAAAATATACCCTGGTTACTTTATTAGCAACCATTTTCATGTTCGTGACAGACAGCATACACCATATACATCCGGCTATCGTTTTATTGGCAAGTACTGTGATTTTATTTTTGCCTAGAATTGGACCTGGAAATTGGAAACGCGACAGCAAAGAAATTGCATGGGGTGGATTTGTAGTTATTGGAGTAGCTTACGGGTATGCCTCCCTTCTCAGAGAATTTGGTGTTATTGATTACTTTGTCCGTCTATTACAAACCTTCAATGTAACAGGGTATTTTGGCGTGTTAGCCATCATGATCATATTGACGGTTATTGTCAGAGTAGGCATTGCATCCATCACTTCGGCAGCTACTATTTTAGTACCTATTGCATTGGCTCTTGGAGCTGCGTCAGGGCTGACACCTGAACATACGGTTGGTGTCGGGTGGGTAACCTACGTATTTTGTCGATTGGCCATTTTTTTTCCTCATCAAGGCGGGCAGTTGATAATGGTTTATGATAAGGACTATTTTACTCGTAACGATTTGAAAAAAGCCGGAGCGGTTATTACTTTAGCAGCTTTAGCCATTTATTCTTTATGGTCGGGAATCTTTATGCCCATCATTCTTTCATAAATCCAATGGTTTTAAAACCATTCATAGATCATAAATACAACCAGAATAATCTATTTTAATTACGGAATTTTCTTAAATGGTTGTTGTTATGAAATGATCATTCTGAGCATGTATTTAACAACAACCATCCGGAAGATAAACTTTACAGTTAAGTTTTACTGGATAATCATATAAAAGGAGCATTAACTATGAAGCAAACCATAACGGAAAAAATATTAGCTTCTGCCGCAGGGAAAAAATATGTTAAGCCGGGCGAAATTATAGTGATCAAAGTAGACGGGATTATCGGGCATGATATCACTACTGCTGCTTTTCGAAGCCTGGAAAGAATGGGAGTCGATAAAGTCTTTGATAAAGATAAAATATTTTTTACTGTAGATCACTTTCTTCCCAGCCCTACGTTAGATGCTGCAAAACAATTAAAAGATTTATATTACTTTATAGATAAATATCAAATATCCAATTTTTTTGAACCAGGAAAAGGCGGTATTTGTCACGCACTTTTTCCTGAGAAAGGGCTGATTAAACCAGGAATGACAGTGGTTGGCAGTGACTCTCATACGTGTACATATGGTGCACTGGGAGCTTTTTCTACAGGATTAGGAGCTACAGAAGTTGCCGCAACAATGGCTACCGGAGAGATCTGGCTAAAAGTGCCCGAAACATTAAAATTTGTTTACAGCGGAATCATGAATCCTTGTGTAACCGGAAAGGATTTAATTCTATACACCATAGGTCAAATTGGTGTTGACGGCGCATTGTATAAAGCAATGGAATTTACAGGTGTAGCCATTGAAAATTTAGATATGGACAATCGATTTACCATATGTAATATGGCAGTTGAAGCAGGCGCTAAAAATGGCATTATCAATCCGGATAGTGTCACATTAGAATATTTAAGAGATAAATGTGACTTAGAAGATATAAAGCTATATTCAAGCGACTTAGAAGCAAAATATGAAAAAATATATCATATGGATGTAACCTCTATAGAACCTGTAGTAGCAATGCCGCATTCGCCCCATAATATTGCTTTTGCAAAGGAACTTAACAGTGTCAAAGTGCACCAAGTGGTGATCGGTTCATGTACAAACGGCAGATTATCAGACCTTTCTGCAGCAGCAGATATTCTAAAAGGTAAAAGAGTAGCCCCAGGCGTAAGGGTCTTGGTGGTTCCGGCGACACAAGAAATATATCTTCAAGCTATTGAAAAAGGTTATATACAAACGTTTATTGAAGCTGGTGCCATCATTACACCGCCTACCTGTGGTGCCTGTTTTG
>JAKSCF010000106.1 GCA_022360735.1 Clostridia bacterium | reverse complement strand
AGATTGCTACTGTTATCGTTCTCTTGGTTTTGATTTGAGGTCCCCAAATAACGGTTACCAATAAAACTAAAAATTCACAGTACAATGTAAAAGCTAATTTATCAGAAATGGAACTAGCTATGATTCTTGCAGGAGGCAAAATCAACTATTTAAAATCAAAATAATTCTTGGAGGGATAAAATGGAGTATATAAAAAAATTTGAAGAAATGATTCAAGGCCAAATAGATCGGGTTGAACGTATGAAAGAACAGAAAGATTTTATCGACTACCAATCTTTAGATAAATTGATTATTGGCATTATTGGTGGTGATGGCATAGGCCCTGCCATCACTAAACAAGCACAACGTGTTCTTGAATTCTTGTTGGCAGACCAAATTGATCAGGATAAAATTGAATTTAGAACCATTAATGGTTGTACAATAGAAAACAGAGCCGCTGCTAATAAGGCAATTCCAGACGATGTATTAGAAGAAATTAAAAAATGCCATGTTCTATTAAAAGGCCCTACTACAACACCAAGAAAAGGTGATCAATGGGCAAATGTAGAAAGTGCAAACGTTGCAATACGTAAAGAATTAGATTTATTTGCAAACGTACGTCCGGTAAAAGTTCCTGAACTGGGCATTGATTGGACATTCTTCAGAGAAAACACTGAAGATTTGTATGCGCTTGGCAGCAACGGTTTAAATATCAATGATGATATCGCATTTGACTTTAAAGTTATCACAACTCCCGGAAGCAGGCGTATCGCTAGAGCTGCTTTTGAATTTGCTAAGAATAACGGAAAAACAAAAGTGACTGCCATTACAAAAGCAAACGTTGTTAAAACAACTGATGGAAAGTTCTTAGACGTATGTAAAGAAGTATCAAAAGATTATCCGGATATTGAGATGGACGATTGGTACATTGATATTATGACCGCCAAGCTTATTGATGAAAAGCGCAGAACACAATTCCAAGTTATGGTGCTCCCTAACCTTTATGGTGACATATTAACAGATGAAGCTGCTGAATTCCAAGGTGGTGTAGGAACTGCCGGAAGTGCAAACATTGGTAAGAAGTATGCTATGTTTGAAGCAATCCATGGTTCTGCACCTAGAATGGTTGATGAGGGAAGAGATATTTACGCTGACCCATGTAGCATTATTCGTGCCGGTGCAATGCTTCTTAGCCATATTGGATCTACCGATAAAGCGGAGCAACTCTATAAAGCTTTAGAAATTTGCACCATCACAGAAAAGAAATTGACATTAACAGGTAGAAGTGATGGCGCCACTTCACAAGAATTTGCAGATTACATTATGGAAACTATAGAAAACCTATAGGTTGTGAAAAGAGGTTCTATTATGACAAAAGACCCTATGAATCCAAATTCTTTATCGACTGCATTGTTTACGGATATAAGAGAAAATATTATGAACGGTAAATATTCTGCCGGAGAAAAAATTACAGAAAATAGAATCTGTAACGAATTTGGTGTAAGTCGTACGCCTGTAAGAGAAGCTTTTAAGCAGTTGGAATTAGAAGGCCTCATAGAAAATGTACCCAATAGGGGTGCTTTTGTAATCGGCATTTCAGAGCAGGACCTTCATGATATTTATGAATTAAGAATAGCTATTGAGGTAAAAGCTGTTAAATGGGCTATTGAAAGAATGTCGGATGAAGAGCTGAAAGAACTTCAAGAAGCATATGACTTGATGGAATTTTATACAATGAAAAAAGATGCTGTGAAAATGCAATATATGAACAGCAATTTTCATGAAATTATCTATCAATCTACCCATAGCCGCTTTCTTGAACAGGTATTAAAATCTTATCAATTTTATATTATGAAAACCAGAAAAGCTGCATTACAGGTAGAAGACAGATTAGATGAAGTGTTAAAAGAACATAAGCGCATTTTAGATGCCATTTATGTTAAAGACATTGAAGAAGCCGAAAAAGCTCTTATTGAACACTTGACTAATTCACAACAAAGAACAAAATTAGGATTTAATACACTGAAAAAAATTAATGCTTAAAATTCGAAAAACCTTGAATATTCTTGAATATTCAAGGTTTTTAAATACCTGTCACTGATTCATATATTAATCGTATATGGTTGCCATCCGGGTCTTTTACCCATTCCTCTCCTTTTTTATCTTTATTGAATACTTTGAAGGTGAGATGCTCATAACCATTACCATATTTTTTTATAAATTCTATATCCCTATCCGGAAAATCATGTACATGGCCTTCCAAATTCTCAGGAATTTCTTTAATTAAAATACCTGTATTATTGAAGCTTTCATTCCCATAAAAAGCATACCTGGCTTGACCCGAATGAAAATTCGAATCAATTTCTTTTAATCCAAAGGCATCTTTATATATATTGAGTGTTTCAACATATTGGTTTGTGAGTAAACAGACTGCTTTTAACTCAATTTCTTTTTTATCTTGAAGGTCCGTGTCTCCCATTGCAAAAAAATCGTTATCAACAAAGTTAAATATTTTTATAAGCATACATTCCTCATCCAATAAACCAAATTGATAAACACCTTTATTCTCTTTAGGCGCCCAAACTACTCTTAATCCTTTATTTTCTATATCTTTGTAGGCATCATAAATATTATCTACTTTAAGACTAACACTATTAATACTACCTCTTCTTTTGGTAAAATATTTTTCTTCAATCATTAGTGGTATTTCATTTAACTCCAGTATAACTTGATCTCCTGCATATAAAAATGCCACTGCATAGCCGTCTTCATTAATCTTTTTGACTACCTTGCAGCCAAGTCCCTCATAAAAATCAATACTTTTTTCAAGGTTTCTACAACATAAACCAAAATTATAAAGCTTATAATCCATATAGACTCACCTCTTTGATTGGCTAAGAGTTTTTCAGTTCCTTGGAAAATGTTTTTCCATTACAATCTTACTATTTCAATAAATATCTGTCAAAGCAAATTTATAGTTATTATTGGTTAAACAGCATAAAGGCATAAAATAATGGTAATTTTAATATTAGCAAAAGCCAACCTATAACTTATTTTACCTTTTATAAAAATAAATATTGATTACCTTGGAAAATTTAGTTATAATAAATACAAAGGTCAAAGAAAGTCAAACTCTTGAAAAGAGGTGTTAACTATGAAGTATAAAGATTATTATGATATTTTAGGTGTTGAGAAAAGTGCTTCTCAAGAAGAAATAAAAAAAGCATATCGTAAGCTTGCGAAAAAATATCATCCGGATATGAACAAAGATAACAAAAACGCTGAAGAAAAATTTAAGGAAATTAATGAGGCCTTTGAAGTTCTTGGTGATGAAGAAAAACGAAAAAAATATGACACCTTTGGACAATCAGGTAATTTCCATCAAGGCATGGATTTTGATCCTTCCCAATTTTCTTCCCAATTTGGATTTGGCAATTTTGGCGGTGGTGGGCGTACATACACTTACACCACCAGCAATGCTGACTTTAGTGATTTCTTCAATATGTTCTTTGGCGGTGGCGGCGGCTCTGCTTATGATTTTCAAGATATTTTCGGAGGTCAAGGCGGATTTGGACACAATACGGCCTATGAACAACCAAAAGGTCAAGATGTAGAAGCAGAAATTCAAGTTTCCCTGCAAGAAGCGTATAAAGGTGCTAAAAAACAAATTACATTAGACACAGGTACAGGGAAAAGGTCCCTATCCGTTAATATTCCATCTGGAATTTTAACGGGGAAGAAAATTAAATTGAAAGGGCAAGGCGCCCCGGGTCCTGCCGGTGCAAAAGGAGATCTATATCTAAAAGTTAATATTATTCCGGATAAAAATTTGAAGCTGAATGCACTTAATTTGGATACCCATATTGAGATATATCCATGGGATGCGTATTTTGGATGTAAGAAAGTGATCCATACTTTAGATGGAAAAATTATGTTAAATATTCCTCCAAAGATACAAACGGGCAAAAAAATAAAAGTAGCTGGTAAAGGTTATAAAAATATGAATGGTAAAACCGGAGATTTATTTGTAGAAATTAAGATTGTAAACCCCTCCTCTCTTTCACCGGAATTAGAAGAATTGTATAAGAAGTTGAAAGAGTTGGGTAGGTATAGTTAGACAAGTGAGGTGATAGTATGAATTTTGAAAAATTTACCGAGAGAGCTCAAATAGCAGTTTCGTCTGCTCAAGAAATTGCTATCAAAAATGAAAATCAGCAAATTGACGGGGATCATTTACATCTTGCCCTATTGATGCAAGAAGAAGGATTAATTCCAAAGTTGATTCAATTTATGGATGAAAACATTTCTCTTATGATTAGTGATGTAGAAAAAGAAATAAGCAAGCTGCCTAAAATTCATGGGGAAAATTCCTCTATGTATGCTGCCCGTCGTTTTAATAAATTGATGATAGATGCTGAAAGCAACGCAAAAAAATTTAAAGATGAATTTGTGGGTGTTGAACACCTTTATCTCGCTTTATTAAGTGAAAAAAATACACCCTCGGAAAAAGTCTTTAAGCGTTTTAATATCAACAGAGAGAGATTCTTAGATGCTTTAAACAAGGTCAGAGGCAGTCAACGGATTACCAATCAAAATCCGGAAGATAATTACGACGCCCTTAACAAATATGGCAGGGACTTAGTTCAGCTGGCTAGAAAAGGGAAGTTAGACCCGGTTATCGGAAGAGACTCTGAAATTAGACATACCATACAAATCTTATCCAGAAGGACCAAGAACAATCCGGTACTCATTGGTGAGCCGGGTGTAGGTAAAACAGCTATTGCCGAGGGCCTTGCTCAGAGAATTCTAAATGGGGATGTTCCCGAAGGCCTAAAGAATAAAACCATATTTGCTTTGGACATGGGTGCCCTCATTGCCGGAGCCAAATTTAGAGGAGAATTTGAAGAAAGATTAAAAGCTGTTCTCAATGAAATTGAAAAATCTGAAGGCCAAATCATCTTATTTATTGATGAGATTCACAACATAGTAGGTGCCGGCCGAACAGAAGGCTCTATGGACGCAGGTAATTTACTAAAGCCTAAACTGGCAAGAGGTGAATTACATTGTATCGGTGCTACAACTTTAGATGAATATAGAAAATATATTGAAAAAGATGCCGCATTGGAGAGAAGATTCCAAAAGGTTTTAATCCATCAACCAACCGTTGAAGATACTATATCCATCTTAAGGGGTCTTAAGGAAAGATTTGAAATTCACCATGGCGTACGTATCACTGATAATGCGCTCATATCATGTACTGTATTATCGGATCGATATATCAGCGATCGCTTCTTACCTGACAAGGCCATTGACCTCATGGATGAAGCCGCTTCTTTAATCAGAACCGAGATCGACAGTCTGCCCGTAGAATTGGATGAAATCAGCAGAAAGATCATGCAGCTGGAAATTGAAAAGCAAGCACTGAGCAAAGAAGATGATGCCTCATCCAAGAAACGCATGCAGAATCTAAAAAAAGAGATTCATCAATTAAAAGAAAAAGAAACGGCTATGACAGCTCAATGGGAAAGTGAAAAAAATGCCATTCAAATCACTAAAAATATAAAACAGCAAATTGAAAATATCAAGCATGACATAGAAGAAGCTGAAAGACAATATGATCTGGAAAAACTTGCGCAACTTAAATACGGAAAGCTCCCTGAACTAGAAAAGCAATTGGAGCAGGAAAAAGAAAAAGACGAAAAGCAAAATAATCAATTACTGAAAGAAGTTGTCACTCAAGATGTCATCGCACAGGTTATCTCAAAATGGACCGGAATACCGGTCTCCAAATTAATCGAAAGCGAAAAAGAAAAACTATTGCGATTGGATGAGACACTGCATCAAAGAGTTATAGGGCAGGAAGAAGCTGTAACAGCCGTATCTGAGGCTGTATTACGCGCCAGAGCCGGTTTAAAAGACTTAAGTAAGCCCATAGGTTCTTTCATCTTTTTAGGACCTACAGGTGTGGGAAAAACAGAGCTGGCTAAATCGCTATCAGAATCTCTGTTTGATAGTGAAAGAAATATGATTCGTATCGATATGTCGGAATACATGGAGAAACATTCCGTATCCAGATTGGTAGGTGCGCCTCCGGGATACGTAGGATACGATGAAGGCGGTCAGCTTACCGAGGCAGTTCGAAGAAAGCCCTATAGTGTGATTTTATTTGATGAAATCGAAAAAGCTCATCCAGATGTATTTAATATTCTGTTGCAGCTTTTAGATGACGGCAGATTAACCGATAATCAAGGCAGAACTGTAGATTTTAAAAACACCATTATCATCATGACCTCTAACATTGGAAGCCGTTATCTGCTGGATAACTTTAATGAAGATGGCCATATTTCTACAGAAATCAAAGAAAAAGTGGAAAATGAAATGCGCCGGCATTTTAGACCGGAGTTTCTTAACCGAATAGACGAAATTGTCATGTTCTCACCACTTACTGAAGAACAAATCATAAAAATCATCGATATTTCTATGAAATATATTGAAAAACGATTACTTGAAAAAAACATTACATTGGAATTAACGGATACAGCAAAAAGATTCATTGCAAAGCAATCTTACTCTCCTATTTATGGTGCAAGACCCGTAAAACGCTACCTGCAAAAACATTTAGAAACCATGCTGGCTACAAGCATCATTAAAGGAAGCATCACCGAAAACAGCCATATTGTTGTGGATGAAATTGATGGCGCTTTAGTGGTTAGTGGATAGTTGGGGAGAAGATAGTTGGATAGGGGGTAGTTGGGTAGTTGTT
>JAKSCF010000526.1 GCA_022360735.1 Clostridia bacterium | reverse complement strand
TTTTTTTCTAAAAAATATCTGAGGTTTTTTGAAAGCTCCTCATCCTCTGTAGGAATAAGACTAGGCGTCAGTTCAACAATGGTTACCTTTACCCCCAGGCGGGCAAAGATAGAAGCAAACTCTACGCCAATGACGCCGCCGCCGATAATGGTCAGTTGACGGGGCAGTTCTTGAAGGGAAAGCATTTGTGTGCTGTTTAGTATTTGCTCTCCGTCAGGCTCAAAGCCTGGGATAATCACTTCTTTAGCTCCGGTAGCCACAATAATGTTATGGGTCTTTATTTCTTCGCTGCCTTTTTCATGTTTTACCAAAACAGTATGGCCATCGACGATTTTGCCTTCGCCTTTAATAAGATTGATTTTATTGGCTTTCACCAAATGATTAACCCCACCCACCAGTTGAGCTGTGACACTCTTTTTAAATTCTGCCATCTTCTGAAAATCAAACCGGACCGAACCATACTCTACACCATACTCTGCAGCTGCGGCTGCTGATGCATAAACATCAGCACACTTTAAAAGAGCTTTGGTGGGAATACAGCCTGCATTTAAACAGGTACCGCCTAGGTTGTCTTTTTCCACAAGCGTCACATTTAACTTAAGGCGAGCTGCTAAAATAGCTGCGGAATATCCCCCCGGTCCTCCACCGATAATTACTACGTCATTGATCATCTTTTCGCTCATGTAAATCACTCCTTTATAAGCCCTTTATTTTGTACCCTCATAATTGCGGGCTTTTTCCTGACCTCTTAGTACCCGCAGCGCACCCCAGGCTAATGCCTCCATTTCGTTCTCTCCGGGTATAATTTCCACCGGGCATATAAACTCCACCTGTTCTTTCACCCATTTTGTCAATATTTTAGAATGCGCAATGCCTCCGGTCATGATGATTCTTTTTACTTTTCCGCCGACTGCTGCAGCCAGTTCCCCTATACCCTTGATTACCTGGTATGCCATGGCGCGATATAACATTTCTGCTTCTTGGTCTCCAGCTTTAATTTTTTCCTCAACTTCCAAAGTGTTATTGGTCCCCAGATGAGAGAGGAATCCTCCTTGTCCTCTAAGTTTCCGAGCAAGGGTTTTTTTATCATGCTGGTAGGCAGAACAAAATCTGATCATTTCCTGAGCCGGAATTCGCCCGGCTCTCTCCGGAGACATTGGTCCCTCATCGTCAGAAACAATATCAATCATTTTCCCTTTGGCAAATAATCCGATCGATATCCCTCCGCCCAAATGCGCTACAACATAGTTGGTATCAGCAAAGGAAAATCCATATTCCTCAACGGTTTTTAACACTGCTGCCCGCATATTTAAGGTATGAACCAGACTTTTGCGCCGTATCTCACGTAAGCCGGTAATCTTAGCTATAGCTTCCATTTCATCTACGGCGACAGCATCATAGATATAGGCTGGGATCTCAAGGGGACGGGCAATGTCATAAGCAATTATAGCACCAAGGTTGGAGGCATGCTCCCCAACCGGGTTATTGGTTAGTGTATCTACCATCAGTTGATTCACCTGATATGCACCGGATTTTACAGGAGGTAAAAGTCCTCCTCTTCCTACTACAGCCGATAGATCCTGTATTTCTACCCCATGACTTTTTACAAATCTCATTATCGCCTCTTTACGAAAGGGCCCTTGCTCACTAATAGAGAGAAATGAACTTAGCGCCCTGGCAGTATGCTCAATATTGGCGGTACACTTTTCCTTCTCGTTCTCATACAAAGCAACCTTGGTAGAAGTGGAACCAGGGTTTATGACTAATATCAAATAATCCATACTTTTATAACACCTCACACTACTATCTACAAGTTCATTCATTTTTTTCAGTTCTTCGGCATCTACGGTTTCCTGCATTTTAGGGTTAACTTTTTCTACTCCTGTCAAAAAAGGGCTTGACCTGTTCAACTAATAAGCAGGCCCAAGCCCTCCTGTGAATATGTTTCAAAAGTTTATCTTAGACTACTTCAGAAGGTCTTTTACGCTCTTAACAATGATGTCTTTGTTGGGCAGGCAGTACTGTTCCGGCATACCGAAAGGCAGCGGAATATTAGCTGCTCCCACTCGAACAATAGGTGCTTTGAGATAAGGGAAGAAATACTCTGAAATAACGGCACTAACTTCACCTCCGAAACCGCCTCTCTTAGGCGCTTCGTGTACAATAAGGACACGTCCTGTCTTTTTGACGGATTCCCCAATGGTCTTTTTATCCAATGGAATTAAAGTACGAGGATCTATAACTTCAGCACTAATGCCTTCTTTAGCCAGCTCTTGTGCCGCATCCAAAGCTTGATAAACTTGAGACTGTAAGGCAATAATCGTTACATCCTTGCCTTCCACCATTACATTTGCTTGACCCATTGGAATGGTGTACCCTTCTTCCGGTACTTCTCCTTTAATTCCCATCATAGCTTTATGTTCTAAAAACAACACCGTATCATTGTCACGGATAGCTGTTTTTAAAAGACCCTTAGCATCGTATGGTGTTGAAGGCATTAGAATTTTAATACCAGGGAAGTTCATGAACCAGGATTCAATACACTGTGAATGCTGAGCTGCAGCACCACAACCGGCTCCTTGAGGTGCTCTGATGGTCATAGGTGCACTTAATTCGCCACCTGACATATAACGTTGTTTCGGTCCCTGATTTGCTACCGCATCAAAACCCATGATAATAAAATCAGCAAACTGCATTTCTACAATAGGTCTTTTACCAGCCATGGCTGCTCCTACGCCAAAATTAGCGTATCCTGATTCGGCAACAGGCATATTGAAAACACGATCAGGTCCAAATTTCTGGTAAAGTCCCACAGACTGCCCAAATACACTTCCCATTTGTGCGACATCCTCTCCAATGAGAAATACATTAGGGTCTCTTTCCATTTCCTCCATTTGAGCTTCCAAGATTGCTTGATTCATAGCGATTTCTCTCATATTAAGTCACCTCCCAGATTCGTTGCATAGACCTGGTCATAATCCAAGGTTTGTTCTACAGTAGGCATAGGCTCTTTTTCAGCATAGTCAAAAGCTTCATCTATTTGCTTTTGTACTTTAGCATCGATTTCAGCTAATTGATCTTCTGTAACACCCTTTTCTAATAATATATCTACAAAACCCTTAATACAGTCCTCTTCAAGAGCTGCTTCATATTCCTTAGGATCACGGTAGGAACAAGCATCTCCCTCAAAATGACCTCTCCAACGATAAGTTTTAGCTTCCACTATACTTGGTTGTCCTTTTTTGGCTTTAGCTATGGCATCCTCTAGTGTTTCTTTAACTGCGATAACATCGTTGCCGTCAATGGTAACCCCTTCCATACCATAAGCAGCTGCTCTAACTGAAAGATTTTCCACTTTGGTCTGTTCTTTAATGTGGTTGGATATCGCCCAGCCATTATTTTCAATATAGAAAACAATAGGCACATTAAGAACAGCCGCAATATTCATGCCTTCATGGACATTACCTTCACTGGCTGTACCATCACCTAGTACACAAACCACTACCGCATCTTTTTTGTCCATTTTCAAAGCCCAAGCATATCCAACTGCCTCAGGAATTCCTGCACCTAACATACCATTAACCGGCAAAACTTTTTCTTCTTTACTGGAAATATGAAAGGTAAAAGCTTTCCCTTGGTTGTAACCAGTGATTCTGCCTAATAACTCTGCCGTCATTTTCTTTAGATCAAGCCTATTGACCAAACCCGGATGAAAACGATGCGTCGGCAACAGATAATCATCGGGTCCCATAGCATTAATAACACCAACTTGTGCAGCTTCCTGCCCAATCCCTAGGTGAAAAAAACCTTGCAGCTTACCTTGTCCAAGTAAGTCCATAATTTTTTCCTCATACTTTCGTCCCAAAACTAGCTGCTCATAAAATTTGAGCAATTCACTATTTGAGTACTTCATTCTTACACCTCCATTATATTTTTCTCTTATTTGCTAAAACTTCCTGTCGGTCCTTGTTAGTCTTCCCCCTATAGGTTGCCTAGAAATTCCTGGGGATTTCTCATAATCTCCTTGATGTTTGACAGAAAAGTTACTGCCGGAATCCCATCCATCACGGCATGGTCAGCCGTAAGGGATAAAGTCGTTAGCGGTCTGACAGCCGTACTGTCATCTTCAAGTACCACAACTTCTTTTCGGGTAGCTCCCACCGCTAAAATCGCTGCTTCCGGGGGATTAATAATTGGTGTAACAATATCTACATCAAACATACCCAAATTGCTGATTGTAAAGGTACTCCCTGACATATCTTCTGGTTGGATACGTTTTTCTTTAACTTTTAGAGAAAATTCCTTAAGTTCTTGTGAAATTTGCAACAAATCTTTCTCTTCTACATTTTTAACAACCGGTACAAAGAGACCATCTTCTGTTCCCACTCCCACACCGATATTGACAGATTTGTAGAAAACTTGCTTACCGTCTACAATGGATGAATTTAGCACTGGGTTTTTCTCCAGGGCAATACCTACTATTTTTACCAACATATCGGTGTAGCTTATTTTTATTCCACCATCAGCATAGTCTGCTTTTAAAGCCGCCAGCTCCGTCATGTCCGCTCGGGTAGTCATTGTCCCTTGAGGTGAGCGTTTCAAACTTTGGGACATTCTTTCTCCAATAGTTCTTCTAAGACCACTTAAAGGTTTTTCCTCCAATACAGTTTTGGGACCTTTGGAAACCGCTTCTTCAACTTTGTTCTCCTGCTGGGTCTCAGGGGCAGAACTCGAAGCAGCCGACTCTGAAAGAGTTGCTACTACAGCACCCACAGCCACTGTTTCACCTTCTAAAACAATTATCTTATTCAGAAAGCCGTCTGCCGGGGCTTCAATTTCGTTGGTGATTTTCTCAGAAGCAATCTCAGCCAACGGTTCCCCTTTTTTTACTGCCTCCCCTTCTTTCTTGATCCATCTGACTAAATTTCCTTCTTTCATTGACATTCCTAATCTAGGCATATGCACATCCATGCTCATAATCACGTCCTCCTCGTTGTTAAATCTTATTCTTTATTCTCTGTTGCAGACACTATATAGTCCATTATGTCACCTATACATTTTTTTCACATCGTGCATATTACTTAGTCTTCATTGAAGAAGTATACGAAAAATTACGTATTTTCAATTATTTAAGAAGAGCTTATTTAATTTAATAAATTAATTTGTTATAATTATGATATAATTTGTCTAATTTATATCCTCATCTTACATTGGAGGTCAACTGTATCATGGTTAACGCTCAGCTTACTAATGACGACTACGAAAATATCTTACAATTCATATCCATGATTCGGGATGAAAAAAGTGATTACCAATATGCTGTATTAAAATATCTTTCTAAAATATTTGCTTTTAATCATCTTACATTCCATTTGATTAATCAGGATGGACGTTTCACAAGTTCTTTAGGGCTTAATATTAGTAACAAACTTTTTCAGTTATATTCTGAATATTATTTTAAAACCGACATTTTTCATCCGGTCAATGTTTCTTCTCAACTTATTTTGAATAAAAACACCTTTACTATTACTGATCTAATGTCATTGCAGCAATATGAAAACACAGAGTATTACAATGATTTTCTTAAAATAGATAATTTGTTTTACGAAATAGCAATGCCATTGAAATCAGGCCAAAAGCTTATTGGTGCCATAGCAATATTTCGGCCAAAAGAAGATGGCAACTTTACTCCAAAAGAACGTAAGCTTTTAAGTAATCTTTCCACTCATATTGCCTTTCACCTGAATGAATATTTAGAAACAACTCAAATAAAAAACGAACATCAGATTTACAAAAACTGTATTTCTCAATTACCTTTGGGGCTGGTTGTTTTAGACAATAACTGGAATATTGTGAGCAGCAATGATATGGCCAAAATGTACTGTTATGACCTTTTAAGTAATAATAATTTACAAGACCCTGTATCTGAAGTAATAAAAAGTATTCTGCCAAATATCTCATTTCAATCTATAAATACTTCGACGGTTATTTATAATGATTTGGAATCTTATGACTTGAAGGTGGTCCCTTCTATAGTTCCAAATACAAACAAAGGAATCGATACCTATTATTTACTTCATCTGATTAAAAAAACACCTTCTAAACTAAAAAAACTCCAATCGCCGGACCATCACTACAATTTGACAGACCGCGAACTGGAGATTGTGCAGCTTATTGCCCAAGGTCTTTCTAATAAGGAAATAGCTGAAATCCTATTTTTAAGCACTAACACCATAAGAACACATATTAACAATATATTTAATAAGTTAAGTGTCAGCAACCGCACAGCAATTCTATATAAAATGGGGATGATCCAAAGAGCTGATTGAAAATAAAATATCTCCAACCATAAAATTGATTGGAGATAGAAGAATAACATCCTCATATTTAGTTTTATTTTTGCTGAATGGCTTGGTATGCTCTATGCACATCTTCTTTTTTTACAGATATCTCATAGTTTTCACGGTTATGATTACGGGTGCCAATTGCTGCCGCCATCGATATACCTTCAGGATTTCTGCCTTTAAAACCATTACCTATAATCTTGGTTTTTGATTTTATGCCATTGTCTATGAGCCTTCCCCTGACACGAGCATATTCCTCAATATTACTTGTTATGGAAATTGTCTTCCATCCCAAGATTGTTTCTAATATTTTCGTTATCATTTTATCCACCCTTTATAATCATAATTTTATATCGTAACAAGAACAAATAGTTAGTATAGACAATTCTCTATTATTTTACCATAAATATACATTTTTTTATCTTGTAAATTTATGTAAAATAAAATTCAAACGCTTTGGTCAATTTATATAATTAACATATGATTCAAGCAATGTATTTTCCATATGCTTTACCTTTATATTCTTGAATAGCCCTCCCCATATGATGACAGAATAACTGCATATTCCTCTTTTTTTCTGAAAACAGTTGTAGGACTGACCTATAGACTGAATATAGTGGCCATAGATGTAGGATTGTTTTTTCGTAAATCCTCCTCGTGACATATATACCAGACCATTTTCTATGCCCATAGCTGCATTTTTATAAGCCATATATCCATATGCACCGGCTGCAATGATTAATGGTATGCCCAGCCAAATTAACCCTATTATGAAAGCTATCATAAAAGCTGCTATACTAGCCGCCAATACTTTAAAGAATATAAAATGAATAAGCGATTTTTTTGGCGGTCCGTGAATACTTTCATTCTTATGATGAATTTCCGGTAACAATTCATTTATAATTTGTTTTTTTAGTTCCTCATTACAGTATGGGTATAAAACTGCTTTTTCATCGCCTTCATCACCATACCCAATGCTTTCAACTTCAATGCTGTATTTGTGAAACCATTGCATTAAAAGGGATTGTTTAATATGTATTCCTTTGATTTTCTGTCTTTTAAGGCTAAACTTTTTCTTTTCAAATAACCCATAACTTATTTGTAAAGTATCCGGCTCAATTTGAACTTTAAACCCTGTGTAGCGAATGATATTTCTCAACAGCACAATCAAAAAACCCATAACAAGAGATATGCCTACAAATGCCAAAAGCCTATTGATTGTAACTAGGATATTATCAAAGTAAGTATCGCTATTAAGTCCTATTAAGTTGGCTATACTGCTAATGTGTTCATGTAACGCAAATAAAACAAATATCGTTTCCATAAGTCCATTTGAAAGTAAGGAATAACGAATGAGTTCCATTGGACTTACAGAATAAGTATTCCCTTTTTCTATAGAACCCTCTTGTGAAACGCTTTTCTTTAATAATGCTTCTTGTAATGTCTTTGCCCGGTCTGTTTTCAATAGAAGGATGATTTCTGAACCTATATCGCTGATGCTCTCTGTATCAATCTTGACTCGTGACAGATGAAATAACTGATTCAATAGATTCTGGGATAAATCTATGGTATTGATTTTGTCCAGCGGTATATTTCTTGTCACTTTATGAATGATACCTTTATGAAAATAT
>JAKSCF010000107.1 GCA_022360735.1 Clostridia bacterium | reverse complement strand
TCACTGGGTTTATTAATTTTAATCAGTGGTATTCGGTCATCTGAAACGATTGAGTCTACCTCTGTCATAAATTCATAAAACTTATTGCCATTACCACAATACGTAGCCCTGATAATATCACCCGGCGCCAGCTTTGTACTGCCATTGGGGCCCATTGGAAAGCTGATAAAAATACTATTTTCATCTTCATCTTGTACCGTACTATCGCCCATTTTAATCTCATCTTCTGCATATATTTCTATTTTTTTGTTTAATTTAAAACTTATCATTTTATTTTCACCTTTAACCAAAAACTTTTATTAACCGATTATAAACTTCAGACATGGTACGTAATTTTACCTCTTGATTATTTGTTCCGGTCATTTTGTCTGCTATGGCTAAGAGACATTTGGATGCAATAGAATTAGGATATTCTAAAATTAAAGCCTTCCTATCCATAACCGAATTACTTACTCTTATATCGTCCATGATATATCCCAAATACTCTAATTTGATTCTCAGAAATTTTTCTACTGTATTTTTTAGTCTTTCAAATGTAAATAAAGCCATTTCCTTATTGGATACTCGATTCACAATAACATTAATCTTTCTATCCAAGTTCAATTCAGAGATCACTTTCAACAAACCGTAGGCATCTGTCATGGCTGTGGGCTCAGGTGTGGTTACAACCAAAATCTCTTGAGAAAAAGCAATAAATGACATGAGATTCATAGAAATACCCGCCCCTGTATCAATTAGAATGGTGTCAATATCATCCAATTGTACAAATTCCTCTGCCAGCTTACTTTGCTGAACTGAGTCCAAAGTTGTCATTTTTATGATGCCTGAACCTCCGGGGATAATTTGAATACCTTCAGGCCCTTCAACAATGGCTTCTTTCAATGATTTGCCATTAAAGAATACGTCATACAAAGTAATCTCAGGGAAAATGCCTAAAAGAACGTCTACATTTGCCATACCCAAATCTGCATCAATAATTAAGACTCTATGTCCTTTTTTCTGGAGTGATATAGCAAGATTAACGACTACATTCGTCTTTCCTACACCACCTTTTCCGCTGGCCACACAGTATATTTTGATTTCTTTGTTTTTCAATATTTTTTTTTTCTTTTTCTTTTCGTTTTTTCTCTACTAAATTTCTTAGTTTTTGTGCTTGATCTGTCATTTCGATTCACCCCATAAATAATTTAGCAGTGTATCTTTAGATGCATTTTCTATGTCATCGGGGACGACTTGTCCTTTACAAATATAACTGATGGGTTTCTCAGTAAAATAACCGGCATTTAAAATGTTTCCTGTACTGTAGGTTTCATCAAACTTTGTCAAAACCAAGCTATCAAATCCTATTTTTTTATAGTTTTGTATGGTTTTTATAAAATCAATATTCTTGGTTACCATACTTAATACCAAATAGGTTTTGATACTATCACACTGCTCCAGATACGATTTCAGCTCATTGAGTTGGTGAATGTTTTTATGACTTCTTCCTGTAGAATCAATATAGATCAAATCTTTATCGCTAAAATATTCAATGGCTTCCGGTAAGTCTTCCGGAGAGAACACTACTTTTACAGGTATTCCTAAAATATTAGCATATATTTTTAATTGTTCTACAGCTCCAATCCTATAGGTATCTATTGTAATCAATCCAATATTTTTTTGATTGACCAGAGCCTCATTAGATGCCAGTTTTGCAATAGTTGTCGTTTTTCCCACCCCTGTTGGACCAATAAAAGTTCTGATTCTTCCTCCTACATCTAATACGTTGACCTTTTGATTAAATCGTTCTTGTAAAAATTGATTTAACAAATCTTTATGAATATCTTCTAAACTGACCGATTTATCTTTACAATAGTTTTCAAAGTCTTTAATAACAACACTATGTAAATCCATTTCAAGCATGAGCTCTTTAACCAAATCCAGGCTTTCTTTTTGCATAGGTGCAGCATCATTTTGCTGTATTAGTTTTTCCACGATACCTTTGATCTGCTGAACCTCTTCCTTAAGCTCAGAATCTGCCTGCTTTTCAATTACGTTATGGCCCGCCGCCTGCATGGATGTAGCCGCAACCGTATGTGCCGGTGCAGGATTCGATGGTTGTACAGGAGCAGGAGCCGGTGATTGTACCGGTGGTGGTGTTGGTTCAGGTGGTGCAGTGGTTACAAACGGTCTTTTTTCTTGAACCTGAGTATCTGTTTTTTTAGTAATACCATTGACAGGTCGTGCAACAACATCCGTAGCCGCAGTGACTTCAAGCATCTTCTTTTTAAAGAATCCTAAAGGCCCTTTTTGACGTATTTCACGTTTGCTTACAATGACTGCATCATTGCCAAGTTCTTGTTTAATGAGAACCATTGCTTCATACATGTCATTTACTACATATTCTTAATGATCATCTACACTCACCATCCCTATCCCTTCAAAATCAATTGAATTCGGTATTTCATTTAAAGATAGTACCGCTAACTGCGGAAATGCCATTTCTATTAATTTTTTAAATGCTACCCTTATTCTTGGCGAAGTAATGATAACAGGTTTCATCCCTTGTCCTGATTGAAGGATGGCATCAATTTTTTCTAAAATTTTAGTTGTAATGGTTGGGTCAATAGCCGGAAAAGAACCTTGAATCGATTTTTGAATGTTGTCATTAATGTATTGTTCCAGTTGAGGATTCACAGTAATGATTTCCAGCTTGTTGTCTCCTCTCACATATTCTGACACAATGGTTCTCCCCATTTTATTTCGAACATACTCTGTTAATACTTCCGTGTCTTTAACCCCGGAACCATAGTCTGCCAAAGTTTCCAAAATAGTCAGCAAGTCTTTGATGGGCACTCTCTCACGTAAAAGGTTTTGTAAAACCTTTTGTACCTCTCCTAAGGATAATATGTCCGGTATCAATTCTTCTACTACGGCGCTATAATTTTCTCCCATCATGTCAACAAGTTTCTTAACCTCTTGTCTTCCAAGCAGTTCATAACCATTGGTTTTCAATATCTCACTTAGATGCGTGACAATAACAGTGGTTGGGTCCACAATGGTATAGCCAAGCATTTCAGCTTTGTCTTTTTGACTTTTATCAATCCATACTGCAGGCAGTCCAAAGGCAGGTTCAATGGTTGATTTTCCTTCCATATTGATCTGGTTGCTGCCCGGGTTCATCACCAGTAATTGGTTATAAAAGATTTCTCCTTTTCCTACATCATTACCTCTTATTTTAATAATATATTCATCTGCTTTTAGCTGTAAATTATCTCGTATTCGAATGGGGGGTATTAAAATGCCCATTTCAGAAGCGTTTTGTTTTCTAACAGCGGTAATACGCTCTAATAAATCGCCTCCATTTTCGCTTTCTGCCAGTGGAATCAATCCATAGCCTATTTCTATCTCTATAGGCTCAACATATATGTATCTGCTGACATCTTCCGGTTCTTTATCTGAAGTGCTTTTTTCAGCTTGATGCAACTCTTGCTGAGCTGCTGCTATTTCTTTCTGCTTCTTTTCTTCTACCAGAAAATAGGCTACTATCCCGCACATGCCTCCTATAACCATAAAGGGTATTGTGGGTAACCCGGGTACAAGGGCCAGAATAAATACGACTACAGCCGCCATGCCAATAACTTTAGGAGTAGACAACAATTGCTGGGTCAATTCACTGCCGAAGCTGGTAGGCGAAGCCGAACGGGTAACCAGTATACCGGAAGCCGTCGAAATCAAAAGTGCCGGCACTTGACTCACCAGACCGTCTCCTATGGTTAGGATCCCAAACTGTTGTACCGCATCCAATACAGGCATACCCTTTTGCCAAGCGAAAATCATGATACCGCCGATAAAGTTTACAAAAACGATTACAATGCCTGCAATGGCATCCCCTTTAACAAACTTACTGGCACCATCCATAGCACCGTAAAAATCTGCTTCTAACTGTAAATTTTCTCTTCGAATACGTGCTTGATTATCATCAATGACGCCGGCATTTAAATCAGCGTCAATGCTCATTTGTTTACCGGGCATAGCATCCAAAGTAAATCGGGCTGCTACTTCAGCAACTCTGCCTGCCCCATTGGTAATCACAATAAATTGAACGACTACAATAATAATAAATAAAATTGCTCCAACAATATAATTGTCTCTTGCTACAAAAGAACCGAATGCAGAAATAACCTCACCAGCTTTTCCTTCGCTTAGTATTAATCGTGTCGAAGACATATTCAGCGCTAGACGAAAGAGAGTGGTCACCAATAAAAGGGTTGGAAATACAGAGAACTCCAATATGTTCTTTGTAAACATGGTTAATAACATAATAATAATGGCCAATGTAATATTGAAGGTCAAAAATATATCCAGAACATTGGGGTGCAGAGGTAAAATAATCATGGCAACAATTCCTACGACACCCAAAGCTGCTATTATATCCATATTCTTTGTTATGCCACTCAAAATTCCTGTATTCTGATTCGCCATCATCTTCAACCTTTCAAGTTATTATCTTCTTTTCTTTATTTTCATTACGACTGCCAATATTTCTGCAACTGCTTGATAAAGGGACGGTGGCACTTCTTCACCTATGTCCACTTGTTTATATAAAACCTGTGCTAAAGGTTTGTTTTCAATAATGGGGATATCATTCTCTTTTGCGATTTCTCTTATTTTTCCTGCTGTATAATCTGCTCCTTTGCCGACCAGTACAGGTATTTCATCTACATTTTCTTCATACCTTAATGCGATAGCCAGATGCGTCGGATTGGTGATTACAACGGTTGCATCCGAAACTTCTGCCATCATCCGATTCATAGACATTTGTCTTTGTTTCTGCCTTCGCATGGAGCGAATCATAGGGTCCCCTTCAGCCTGCTTCCACTCTTCTTTTACCTCATGCTTGGTCATACGCAGCCTTTTCTTATAGTCATATCTTTGAAAAACATAATCAATAATGCCTAAAAGCAGCATAACCGCTATAACTCTCACAATAAGATGAAATATCAAGTCTTTTATGAAAGCAAATACTCCAAATACACCTACTCCGGATACCGATAATATTTTATCTATATTGTCTTTTACAAATCCAAAAGCTACAACGCCAATTAATATAAATTTAAGTAAAGTTTTGATTAAATTAAAAATGGCTCTTTTTGAAAACAAGTTTTTAAACCCTTCTATTGGGTTCAATTTATTTAAACTGGGCTTAAGCGGTTCTAAAGAAAATAAAAAGCCTGATTGAATTAAATTGGCCGTAATCCCCATAGCCATCACAACAACGAAGGTAATACCCGTAACTCTAAAAAAGTAATATAAATAAACACTGAATAAACTTTGAAGATTGCTGTCATTTAAAGGGTACTTGATATACTCCGTAAAATTGACATATAAAAATTCACATACTTTCTCTATAGAGCTGTTTGCGATCAAAGTCATCAGTATGGCACAAATAAGCAAAATAATTGCTGCATTTAAGTCCTGACTCTTGGCAACTTGACCTTTTTTCTTGGATTCAGATAACTTTTTAGGTGTAGGTTGCTCTGTTTTTTCTCCGGCTTCGGCAAAGTTAAACATCTGGCCGGCGATACAATCTTGATACACCGTATATGAAGGAAAGACTCTCAACTGCTGTGTACTAAAAAACACTATACCTGCGCTTAATGCGATCAATAATACCATCCATTCCATACAAGCAGCCCCTTCATCCTAACCATTGCATTAATTGATTCATGGTCTTTGGCACGTCCTCTATAACCGAAACCATTAAGTTAGCTACTACCGGCAGCAGCAATAAAAAAGCAAATAAACTGACCAATACTTTAAATGGCAATCCTATAATAAAAACATTCAGCTGAGGCACCGTACGTGCAATAAGTCCCATAACCACATCGGACATAAAAGCTACAATTATGATAGGAATACCTATCTGAAAAGCGATTAAAAAGCTTCTTGAAAAAATATAACCCACATCCATTAAATTGATTTGTTCAAAGCTGGCTAATCCAATAGGTACCAATGTAAAACTGTCCGTAATGGCTTTAAGTATGTAATGGTGACCATCAATAGTAAAAAAAATCACTAATCCAATCCAGTTGTAAACTCTTCCAAACAAAGAGGTGGAGCTCTGTGTTGCCGGATCAAATATTGCTGACATTGCAAAACCCAGTTGAATATCTGTCATCTGCCCTGCCATTTGAATGGCTCTGAATATTAAAGTTGTTATAAACCCCATAAACAAACCCATACTGACTTCTTTTATTAAAATGAGATAGAACATCAAGGGTCCGGTAATGTAAATATTGGATTTGGGCAATATCATGAATACAATGATTGCCAAAATTAATGAAAAACCTATTTTCAAAATCGTAGGTATTGACCGCATTGACAAAAATGGACTTGCAGTCAAAAAGCTAGCAATTCTGCATATCACTAAAAAGAAGATTTCAAAATCCAAAATAGTCATGACGATTACCTTAATACGTTTGCAATATTATTAAACATTTCTTCTGCAAAGGTTTGAAGCTTCGCCATAAAGAAAGGCAGCAAAAGTAAAATACATAGAAATACAGCTACAATTTTAGGCACAAATGTTAATGTTTGCTCTTGAACTTGAGTAGTTGCTTGTAAGATACTGACGATCAGTCCTACTGTTAATGCTACTACCATAACCGGACCAGCAACAGAAAGAACCGTTAAAACAGCATCCCTTGCTATTCCTATTACCATTGATTGACTCATTACATCACCTACACAAAACTTTCAATAAGAGATTTAACCAATAAGTGCCATCCATCTACCATTACAAACAATAGCAGCTTGAAAGGTAACGCAATCATGACTGGTGGAAGCATAAACATCC
>JAKSCF010000730.1 GCA_022360735.1 Clostridia bacterium | reverse complement strand
TTACTATCAGACACAAAGTCAAGGGCTAGCATGTCCATTGGAGTAGATCCTGATAATAAGTTAAAGAAGGGCAAGATTTCAGTACTCGTTGATACAACTTCAAATTATCAATGGAGAATTTCACATCAATATGCGAATGGTTTGTCAAGTCATAGTTTTACAACTGAAAACGATTTTGAAACAAACAGCAAGTTTTCTGTAGGTAGCGGGGAGTTAAATGAACCTGTTGAAATTACATCTGAAACTGAAATTGTTTTAGACAAGTTTTTATTTGATGACGGAAATTCTATGTCTATGTATTATCATCAATATTATGTAGAGAATCCCGAGGTTTTAAAGCAGTATGATTATGTCTATTTGCTAAAATGTCAATTTTCTAAGAAAACAGTCGGTGAAGTAGATAACTAAAAGTGAATTATCGAAACATATAACCGGACCGTCAAAATCAATGGAGAATGCATGATAAAGATAAGAATGAGCATCAAGTAAGAGAATGGGCCAAAAAAGTATTGCAGGGTAACAAATGATGTACGTTCCTGCATACTATTTAGCCAGGACAACAGGTTACATTAATATATTGAAAAGAGGGACCTCATGAAAAAAATTATTAGTATAATATTATGTGTTTTAATCACGATTAGTACCATTGGTTGTACTAGTCTAAACATATTCAAGGATTCATATACAAACAAACTATCCCATATCGAACTAACTGAAGAAGAACAAAATATCATAGATCTGGTAGGCGTTAAGAGTAATATTAGTATTTATGAATATGTAGCCGATGACACCTATAAGAGTATCTCTATTTGGCTTGAAATATATAAAAATGGTGAGTTACTATCAAACACAAAGTCAAGGGCCAGCATGTCCATTGGAGTAGATCCTGATAATAAGTTAAAGAAAGGCAAGATCATAGTAATCGTTGACAGAACTTCAGATTATAAAAATTATAAATGGAGAATTTTACATCAACATGCTAATGGTTCATCAAGTCATAGTTTTACAACAGAAAACGACTTTGAGACAAATAACAATGAAACAGATAACACTTTTTCTGAAAGTATTGGAGTGTCAGCTGAACCTGTTGAAATTGCACCTGAAGCTGACATTGTTTTAAACACATTTTTATTTAATGATGCAGATTCTATGTCTACGTATCGTCATCAGTATGATGTAGAAAACCCTGAGGTTGTAAAGGAATATGATTATGTCTATTTACTAAAATGTAAATTTTCTAAAAAAGCTGTCAGCGAAGTACATAACCAAAAGTGAATTGCCTGATTTGACTTAAGCTACTCTAAATCAGAGAGGTATTGGAAAGCTATACTAGATAATATTAAAATCAAATATTAGTATTAGTATAGGAGGCTTAAAGATATGAAAATAATTAGGGACTGCTGAACAATAGCTAACCCCATATGAATACTATGTTATAAGTTATTTAATAGTACCATAAGTGCAAGAAGAATCTGCAAATATCCTAAAAACCCTTGCACTTAGAACATATAATATATGCCATTGTTTTAAACTACCTGTGAAATAATAAGATAAAATTTATCCGCTTAGTAATAAATAAAAATGCTGTAACACCTGTGTCAGTATGCATTGTTAGATAATTATTATCCAACAGTATCATTATCTAACTGGTGAAATTCACTAAACTATTAGCAAACAGTAGTTGTTCAGCAACCCCTAATTAATAATACCCGAGAACAATACGTTATAAAGGATATTGAAATTAATAATATCTTAAAAAGGTATAGATTCGTTGGTTTTAAATGATGAATTAATTATAAAGAAATTTATTCCAAAGCCAATAGTTTAAAGCATTTGTTATTGCATTAATGAATTAAAATAAATTGATAGGATGAAGAAAGGGAAAAGGTATGACTAAGAATGAGGGGTATACATACCTATATTTTACTATAGAGAGCAGCTTAAGAAAATTTTTTATTCAGTTTTGTACCTTAAAGAAGTATTAAAAAATAACGGACTATTTAGCTAGGACAACAGGTTATATTAATACATTGAAAAGAGGGACTTCATGAAAAAAATTATTAATATATTATTATGTACTTTAATTACGCTTGGCACCATTGGTTGTACTAGCACTAGTCAAAACGTGTCCAAGGATTCATATACAAACAAAATATACCATGCCGAACTAATAGAAGAAGAAAAAAATATCATAGATCTGATAGGCGTTGAGAGTGATATTAATATTTATGAATATGCAATTGATGACACCTATAAGAATATCTTTATTTGGCTTGAAACATATAAAAATGGCGAATTACTATCAGGGTTTAGCATACTTAGCATATCCACTGGAGTATATTCTGAGAATAATTTAAAGAAAGGCAAGATCGCAGTAGTCGTTGACAGAACTTCAGATTATAAAGATTATAAAAAATATCAATGGAGAATTTCACATCAACACGCTAATGGTTCGTCCTATAAATGGACAATTTCACATCCACATGCTAATCATAGTTTTACAAAAGAAAACGATCTTGAAACAAGCAGCAAGTTTTCTGTAGGCATGGGGGGATTAACTGAACCTGTTGAAATTAAACCTGAAGTTGAAATTGTTTTAGACAAGTGTTTATTTTTATTTGATGATCGAAATTCTATGCCTATGTATCATAATCAATATTATGTAGAAAACCCCGAGGCTTTAAAGGAGTACGATTATGTCTATTTACTAAAATGTAAATTTTCTAAGAAAACAGTTGGGGAAGTACATAACCAAAAGTGAATTGCCGGAACATATAAATCAAAAGTTAAGTGCTTTACTTGAGAACAAATTTAAAAACCCAATTATACAAAATAAAAATTTTGTATAATTGGGGGCATAGGTTTTAAATCTGTAAAAGGCTAGTATTATAGTGAAATGGATATTGTGGCCATTAAAATCGTGAAAATACTTTCTATGATAATAGTTTAGTTTTATCGTAAAAAGTTATTTTTATCGATTTTTTTATTGTTTTGAGGTGTCTTATCAAATGGCGGTATCTGAATAATTTGTTCATCTTCAATAGCAACAACACCTGTAACATTTTCCAGACTCCGCCGTTTGGACGGTTCTATTCTTCCGGTAATTATACCGATCGTATCATGTATTTTTTCCTCTTTAAGGCCGGCTTCTCTAAGTTGCTCTGCAACTTGCCGGATTTGGTCCATATATTTTTCATCCACTGTGATTATAACACCTTTAAATCCTTACGGAATTTTCAATCTTGATATGAGTAAAAGAATACCTATAGATATAGCAATATAATTAATTTTTTGCAGTATTCTAAATTTATTTATCTCATATAGCTATAAAAACTCCTCTGAAAATATTGGATGAGGAGTTTTTATATTACTTTTCAGTACATGACACGGATGCTCCCACTACCCCTTCATAGCAAAAAAACAGAGCTTCAGATTGCCCTGTATTGATTTTTTTTAGCCCTATCGACCTATAGCACACCTGTTTTTAGTACTCTATGTAAGGATATTGCAAATGACACCGGTTAATCTAAATCATACCACGTTTAGACTTTATTATATTCTCTTACAAAAGTTTCATCTTCCCTTAGATTTACAAATGATTCTTCAGCTAGTTTTTTGGCCTGGGGTGAAGTATTACACTTTAAGTACAACTGCCTCCTGAATTATTAATTTATTTCGTTACAAATTATAGAATGTGTAGTTCTTTACTCTGTTACTACCATAGTAAATCTAGGACTAGTATCCACAATATTATCTGGTGAACTTTGTTTTTTAAATGGATCTCTAATAACATAACCTATAATCTCATAATTACCAGATTTATTTGGTGTCATAATATTTATTGACCCATTTGCGGTACCTTTTTCACCATCTAATTTAATTAACTGGTAATAATTATTTTCATTTATTTTTAATGGTTTATAGTTAGCTGTAATAATAATCAAACAATCATTTTTAACCTTATATTTGTCGATATTGTACATCAAAGGTAATTGAGTGTTTTTTTCTATTTGCATACTAGGTTCTGGGTTAATAATACCACCTTTATTTTTCATTTCAGAGTTATTATAGTCCAAATTCAAAAGCAAATTGCTATAGCTTTTCTCGAAATTTGTTTTTGGAATAATTTTATTTATTTCACCCTCCATATATACTTCATTACTATAATCTAATGTGTGAACTACATCATATATTTGATTTAGACCATATTCATCTGTAACACGGTCAAATTGGGCAGCGTTTTGATTATACCCCTCAGTAAATACAATTAATAGTTTATGGATTTTATTATCATCCTTCAATGCATTTTCGTCTATATGAACAGGAATCTTAATCTTTTTACCGTCTTTAATATCAAAAGCATACTGAGTTGAATATTCATTATCAGAAACTTTGAAATTTATTAGCTCATAATCGTAGTAGATTTGCAACAGTACTTCAGTTATGTCTCCGCTATTATCTATCAGACCGTAGTCTAAGTAGATAGTTTCAGTAGAGCTAGGTATATATAGCATATTTTGAGATTTTAGATCTACAGATGTGCTATGTGTATTCCCATCTATTATACGACTATACGGCATGGCTTCATTTGGAGTTGTTTCATAAGCACTATATTCAACAGCTCTTTCATTATTTCTATTAAGATTAATAAATGCTAAGATACAACTAAACATAATTATACAACCAAGTATAATTATTACTAATCGGTGTTTTATAAAATTTAATTTCATGCTAAGTCCTCCTAGTATATTCATATGCGTAGGTTGTTCCATTTTTATGGTTAAGATATACTAATCTCATCATAAACCTCCTTATAACACGTTATGATTATAGCGTGTTATAAGGAGGTTTACAAGTAAAATTTGGCTTAATTAAGGTTTGTTGAAATTCTACGTTATAATTTTCGGGAGGATAGGAGTTAAGGCATAACAACCCTTCATATAATTATAGATAAGGAATGTTCCCCTCAAGTCTTATCTCCATGTATATCATTTGTATATTTTACGTGCTTTGCATATTTATTATGTGTTTATTCAATCTCTACGGTATCATCATCATTAGGTAGATGAAAGGCGTTCACCTCCTTGGGAGAAGCCATTA
>JAKSCF010000108.1 GCA_022360735.1 Clostridia bacterium | reverse complement strand
GCTATTGTGACATATGAAAATGGGGCAATTGCATGTATGGAAGCGTGTTGGACCTTGCCGGAAAATTCTCCTACCATCATTGATGATAAGTTGGAGCTGGTTGGAACAAAAGGCGTTGCCTATGTTGATTCTTGTGATCATGGAGTGCGTTTTGTTAATCACAAAGGTATATCATACCCGGATTCACGTCACTGGTATGAAACCAATGGTCAAGTAGCCGGTGACTTAGCTGAGGAATTAATGGCATTTATTAATAATGTTATAAATGGAACAAAATCAATCATTACGCCAAAACAGGCATATGATTCTTTAAGAGTTGTGGATGCTATTGAACGCTCTATTTCAGAGCGCAAGGAAGTTAATCTTTAGTAGCATTAAGAAGTTAAAGTATTTTATAATTTAATGAGTTAAAGGAGGAGAGAAGCTATGACATTAAGAGTGAAAGCTCAGCAATTTGGGAGTAAGCTGAGTGGTATGGTTATTCCAAACTTAGGTGCGTTTCTTGCTTGGGGGTTGCTGACTTCAGTTGGTATTGCTATAGGTAGTGATGTAATGAAATCATTTATTTTACCAATGCTTAATTACATGCTTCCGATACTCATCGCAGCAGCTGCCGGTAAAATGGTCTACGGTTATAGAGGAAGTGTAGTTGGTGTAGTTGCCACCATGGGGGTTATTGTTGGGGCACCTATTACAATGTTCCTCGGAGCTATGATTATGGCACCCATTGCAGCATTTTTATTAAAGAAATTTGATAGCCAAATTGAAGGTAAAATTCCTACCGGTTTTGAACTGCTTGTCAATAACTTTTCAGCAGGTATACTTGGCTCAATTTTAGCCATAGTAGGTAATCTTTATATTGCACCCATTATTATATCTTTAACCGGTGTTATGGCTGGTGCAGTAGATTTTATGATTCAAAAAAATCTGTTGCCTTTCACAGCGATTTTTATTGAACCGGCAAAAATTTTATTTTTAAACAATGCCATAGGGCAAGGCATCTTAACACCGCTTGGGACAACACAATTGGACTCTTTAGGAAAATCGGTATTATTTTTATTAGAATCAAATCCTGGTCCGGGTATGGGTGTTTTACTTGCATATATGGTTTTCGGTAAAGGGGATTCAAAAGCCTCCGCTTATGGGGCAAGTGTGATTCATTTCTTTGGCGGCATTCATGAGATCTACTTTCCATTTATATTAATGAATCCTATTTTAGTTTTACCGCTAATTTTAGCCGGTATGACAGGATCATTTTTATTGACAGTATTGAATACCGGTTTGGTTGGGGTAGCTTCTCCGGGAAGTATATTAACGATTATGGTTATGGCTGCTGAAGGCGATCATATTAAGATTCTAATTTCGGTTATAGCAGCAGCGGCTGTTTCTTTCTTTGTCTCCATACCACTTATAAAAATGAAAAAGAACAGTGACGAAGAATTGCAAGAAGCTGCAAAAGAAATGGAAAATCTAAAAGGTAAGAAAAGTCGTGTATCATCTGTATTTGAATCCAATAGTACTTTTGATTTTTCAAAAGTTACGCGTATTGCTTATGCGTGTGATGCCGGTTTAGGTTCAAGTGCTATGGGATCAAGTATTCTACAGAAAAAACTCAATGGTGCAGGGCTTGAACATATAAAAGTTTTCCATGTTTCTATAACTGATTTGCCAGGGGATTGCCAAGTTATAGTGACACATCAATCACTGGTTGAGAGAGTACTTGAAAAACAACCGGATGCATATGCTGTTGCCATTGTAAACTATTTAAAAGCACCTGAGTATGACGAGTTGGTTACTAAGATATCAGAAGCACAGAAAATGTTAACATAAAGATAAAACATGATATTTGCAGGGGAGAAGTAAATCAAAATGCCTATGGCATTAAGATTTGCATCTCTCCATATAAAAGGAAGGTATAAATAAAATGCTGAAAGCAGTTATTATGGATTTTGATGGGGTTATTATTGATACAGAAGTCGTTTGGCATGAAGTTTTTGTAGCATGGTTTAAAAAGCATAAAAAATATGATTTGACCATGGATGAATTTTTAAAATGTGTAGGTGCAAATAGCGAAGAATTGTTGCGATACCTTGAAGCAGAACGTAGTTTGAGCATTGATCGTGACTTTTTTGAAGAAGAAACCAAATCATTATTTATGGAAAAAGTTAATGCTTTGCCTCCAAAAGAAGGTATAGTTGATTTCGTTAAAAAGGTTAGAAATGAGGGGTTGAAGCTGGCCCTTGCTACATCTTCATTCCGTGAAAGACCATTTAAATATTTAACAAAGTTTGGAATTATCCATTTTTTTGATGCGCTGATTACTGCAGATGATGTTGAACGTATTAAACCGCATCCGGATTTATTTTTAAAAGCTCTAAAAGAACTTGATGTCGAAGCTAAGGAAACGGTTATAGTGGAAGACTCACTAAATGGTCTAATTGCTGGTAAAAGTGCAGGTGCAGAAGTCATTGTTGTTCCTAATGCTGTCACAAAACATAGTGAATTTGCAGGATATTATCGAATGGTTGATTCTTTAAAAAATGTAAGTGTCAATTCTTTGATAGAAGAGTTTAATTCAAGTTGTAAAGCGCGTGGGGCTTAACAAACCTTAAAGCAAATGATGTGACATAACCATGTGTTTTAATGATACAGTGTTTTGCTTAATACTTTTAAAAATTGGAGGGAAAGCATCATGTTATTGAAGAGGTTAACATTGGATGACATTACTGTTGGATTAAAGGCGAAGAATTGGGACGAAGCAATTCGAAAATCTTCTGAGAGATTGCTGGAACGTGGGTGCATTGAACCGAGATATGTAGAGGAAATGATTCATGTCATAAATGAAAAAGGTCCCTATTTGGTGATAAGTCCACACGTAGCTTTAGCGCATGCACGACCAGAGTGTGGTGTCAATGAAATGGGATTAAGCTTTGCATTGCTGGAAACGCCTGTTTCCTTTGGCGTTGAAGAGTTTGATCCTGTAAAGCTAATCGTTACGTTGGCAGCCATTGATAATAAAAGCCATCTTAATTTATTGAGTGAGCTGGCAGAAGTTCTGATAGATGATGAACGCATGGATGCTCTATATAATGCTGAAACAAGAGAAAAATTATATGAGATATTAACAAGGGGTTGAATCATTGAATGATGGATTCAGCAAGTTTATGTTTGGTGATTGCTTGATGTAGGGTGTGAATAAAATGACTATTTTAGCCATTGATATTGGCGGGACAAATATTAAATATGCTTTATGTGACTCTGACGGGAATCTTAGGAACAAAGGAAGTAAGACTACAGAGGCATGTAAGGGAGCCCATTTCATGATGGGGAAAGTGGAAGAGATTATCAATGAATATTGTTTACAATATGGCATAGAAGGTATTGCTATAAGCTCTGCCGGACAGATAGATGCTGACTTAGGTCGTGTTGTTTTTGCTACAGATGCAATACCGTTATATACAGGATTTGAGATTAAAAAATACTTAGAACAGAAATATTTACTTCCTGTAACCGTTGAAAACGATGTGAACTGTGCAGCCTTAGGTGAGGTGTGGAAAGGTAACATCAATTCCAACAGCTTTATTGCCATAACGATAGGGACTGGAATTGGTGGCGCCATTGTTGAAAATGGATGCATTTATTATGGGAGTGGATATTCTGCCGGTGAATTTGGTCATATACCTCTGATTTATAATGGACTTCATTGTGATTGTGGGCACAAAGGGTGCTATGAAAAATATGCATCTACAAAGGCGCTTGAGTTACAAATTGAAGATGGATTAGGTTTTGTTGAAACAATTGAATTCTTCCAGGAATGTAAACAAGGAAATAAGGAATATTTATGGGTTTTTAATCAGTGGATCGATTATTTAAGTGAGGGTTTAAGAGGAATTGTTCATATTCTGAATCCCAGTTTAATATTAATTGGTGGCGGTATTTCAAAGCAAGGTGAGTTTTTGGAAAAAGCCGTAGAAAAATCCCTTTGGCAAAAGATTATGCCCTCTTATAGAAAAAAATTGGCAGTAAGAACAATGACTCTGGGTAATGATGCCAATTTACTTGGTGCTGTATATTATCATTTGAAACAGAGATCAAAATGATGGCTTAATAGAATATATTTTTTAGGGAACGGCCTGTAAGCCGTTCCACATTTTTTTCTGTGTACAGTTTAAAAGTTATCGCATAACAATTCAAAATGTGCTTGCGGATGGGCGCAGGCCGGACAGACTTCAGGAGCGCCTTTGCCGGTGTGCAGGTATCCACAGTTATCACATTTCCAAACAACCTCTTGATCCTTATTAAAGACCACATTGGTTTCAATGTTAGATAACAATTTTCTAAATCTTTCATCATGATGCTTTTCTACAGAAGCAATTTTAGAAAATACAGTTGCAATTTCTTGAAATCCTTCTTCTTCAGCAACTTTAGCGAATGCCGGGTATAGGGTTGACCACTCTTCATTCTCTCCGTTAGCAGCTGCTAACAGATTTTCTTTTGTAGTACTTAATGCAATAGGAAAACTAGCAGTGATTTCTATAGCTTCTTGTTGATAATCTTCTTTTAAAAATTTAAAAAATCTCTTAGCATGCTCTTTTTCATTTTCTGCGGTTTCATGAAAGATATTAGATATCTGAACATAACCTTCTTTTTTAGCGGTAGATGCATAAAAAGTATAACGGTTTCTGGCTTGAGATTCTCCGGCGAAAGCTTTAAGTAAATTTTCAGCAGTTTTGCTGCCTTTTAACGACTTCATAAAAAAGACCTCCTAATATAAAATTTTGTGTAGGTGGATATCGACTCGGAATAATAATATTATACCCCATACCACCTGTAATAAACTTCTTCATTGATAATATTCAATATTCTTATAAAAAAACCTTTGTTTTTAAATCTTTATAAATAAGTTTTGGATAAAGGTTTGACATTTTCAGCAGGCATCAGTATAATGTAATATGTAAATATATTACTACTATTACAAAATGGATTGCAAAGGAGAAGGACAATGGAGAGAAAAATATCTTTAATTGGTAGCTTTGCTACAGATTGGATTAGATATAGCGACTATATTTATAAGACAAACGAGGCAGGAAAAGAATATATTATACCAACAGAGGATGCGGCATTTAGTATGTATAACCCATTTGATGTTGCAGAAGACTTGCTTTTAGATTTACTAAAAATTGGGGATGAAGCTTTACATTCGCCGAAGGAAAAATTAAAAAAAATGGTACTGATATTTGCAAAAAAATATGGTTTGTTGGGGTTGATGAGTGCCAGCGTTTATAATAGAGATATACTAGGAGAAGACAAGGTCTTATTTATTGAGAACAATCATATTGGAGAAGAAAAGATAATGGATGGAGAATGCTACCTGAGTCTCTTTACGCCTTTTGTTGAAGATGGTGATATTATGGTTACGGAATATAAAAACCGTATGTACTTAACAAAGAAGGAAGATTCACCAATATTTTATGGTAAACGACCTCTGGTAATGGATTTGATCTTTTCTAGGTTTTATTCTGAAGAATTGGGCTGGATAATAAATTTTGCAACGATGCTGGTTTCTCACTTTAACCAATTGCTTATTTATAAAAACGCTTCCAACCATTTGACAGAAAGTGTGACCATACTAGCAGATAAATTTCATGCAGAGAAAATCGGCTTTACCATTAACCAACTGGAAAAGACCAATATATCCTGGCAGTTTGATTCGTTGAAAACTACCATAGAGACCATTTACGCCTTCGCAGTTACCGATGAAAAAATATTTCTGAACCGTTGTGAGCATTGTAGAAGTTTCTTTATCGCAAAAAGTGATAGAGAAAAATACTGTAGTCCTACTTGCAGAAATAGGTTTAACGTAAAAAAAAGCAGAGAAAAAAAGTTGTCAAAAGAAAAAAATGACTGAGTACAGGTAGGTGGAATAAGTTATGTTAAAAAGAATCTACGAGGTTTATGCATTCTCAAAAGATGGAAAAGGCGGAAACCCAGCAGGTGTCGTATTAGATGCAAAAGATTTAAAAGAAAAAGAAATGCAACAAATAGCCTATGATCTAAATTATTCTGAAACTGCATTTGTAATGCCTTCTCAAAAGGCAGATTTGAAAGTTCGATTTTTTACACCTGGTGATGAGGTGGATTTATGCGGACATGCAACCATTGCAACTTTTCATACGCTTAAAGAAGTAAATCATATATCTACAGGGGAATACACACAGGAGACAAAAGCAGGCGTCTTAAAAGTTAAGGTACAACAAGATGGAATTATTCTAATGGAACAAAATGCTCCAAGCTTTTATGACACTATAGATAAAATAGAAGTGGCAGATTCTCTGGGTATAGCAGCAGAAGAATTGGTTGAAGAAATTCCTGTTCAGGTGGTTTCAACTGGTCTGAAAGATATTATTGTACCGGTCAAAACTTTAGAGGGTTTAAAATCTATGAAATTGGATTTTAAAAAGATTGCACATATTAGTAAGCAGTATGATGTGACAGGCTATCATGTTTTTACCATGGAAACGCTCAACCCTGCAACGGCTCATTGCAGAAATATGGCACCGCTATTTGGAATTGATGAAGAATCTGCAACGGGAACGGCGAATGGTGCTTTAGCCTGCTATTTATTTGAGTATGGTTTAATCAATGAACAACAAACAGATGATTTGTGCTTTGAACAAGGCTATGTTATGAACAATCCATCAGAGATTAAGGCACAGCTGGAAGTATCACATAACATTATTACGAAAGTATCCGTTGGAGGAAGAGCCTATATTAAAGCATAAAGTATTATTTGTTTTAAAATACTATTGTTCAATAAACAATAGTGTGATATAGTCAAATTGAAACTACTATTCAATAAACAATAGATATCAATATGTCATAAAAAAGAGGAGGCTGTCATGAAAAAAAATGAATTCTTAAGAGAACTGGAAAATGCTCTTAAATATAAACTGTCCCAAGAAGATATTAACGAAATCATTTCGGATTATACAGATATATTTAACAGTGGAATAAAAGAAGGGAAAAGTGAAGATGACGTTTCTAATGAAATAGGATCACCCGCAAAAATTGCAAGAACGATTTTAGATGAAACAAATGGCGTTGATGAGTTGGCTATTAAAAATAATAATAAAGACGATACAATTAAGCAGGATGTTCGGCAATTAGCGCCTATGTCTAAAAGATTAGGCGCATATATTATAGATGCCATAACTATGTTTTTAGTGTTCGCTCTGATTTTATTATTAAGCTTTGCATTCTATACCACAGGGACCTATTCGACGGTTAATGAAAGTGTGGATATTTCTGAAAATCAACAAGGAGCTGGTCAAGACGAAGACATCTATAGGAAAGTAACACATAATTATGATAGTAGTGATAAGCCTAAGGAAACAGTGATAGAGTTGTATAAGAATGACAAAAAAATATTTAAGGGGAGCGTAAACGAATATAGAGAATTTAGATCAAACAATAGGATAAAGGAAGATGAGATTAGTGTAAAAGAAACAATAAATCATAAACCTTTTAAACCGTTGATAGGGATTAGCTCTACCACTTTTGTTTTTACTATTATAAATACATTGATGCTATTCATGTTTTTAGGAATAGCAAATATTTTGACCGCGCTGCAATTATACTTTTTTAAGGGATATACCCTAGGAAAATGGATCATGAAAATTAAAGTTCAAAAGATAAATGGAGAGAAGATATCTTTTGGGGATGCAGTATTACGTGATGTACTGCTTAAGTGTATAGGAAATGCATTAACGTCAGGCATATTGAATGTTGGCTCTTTCATATGGGGATGTGTGACAGACGAACATAAAACAGTACATGACTTAGCTTCAAAAACGAAAGTGGTTAATGTGATGAGGTGAGGGTGTGGATACTCAGCTTAAAAAAGGAATTCTTGAAATGTGTATACTCTTTCAACTAACCAAGCAAGATATGTATGGTTATGAAATAATGAAGAAAATTAAAGATATCTTCCCTGATGTATATGATGGTTCTATTTACACAATACTTCGAAGGCTTTATAAAGAGGGTTATACAGAAACTTATCTAAAAGATGTCCCTTCAGGCGGACCGGGAAGAAAATATTATCGTACTACAGAAACAGGCAAAGCATATTCAGAGGATATGATTTCAGATTGGAAAAAGCTTATTGAGAATGTGAAGTTGTTAGGCATATAAAAACTTATCCCAGAGGTGTATAAGATGTTCATTAAAGTCCCGGATGAAGTTGTATATATTATTAATCAATTAAAAGAACATGGATACGATGCTTATGTAGTAGGCGGCTGCGTTCGTGATAGCTTGTTAGGTAAAAGACCTAAAGATTGGGACATCACCACCAATGCATTGCCTCATGAAATAAAACCAATATTTGATAAAACAATCAACACAGGCATACAGCATGGCACGGTTACGGTTGTTATTGAGAATCAAGGTTTTGAGGTAACCACTTATCGAATAGACGGAGAATATTTAGATAACAGACGGCCTGACCGAGTAACATTTACCCAATCTTTAGAGCAGGATTTAGCCAGAAGAGATTTTACCATTAATGCCATGGCTTATAACCATAACAAAGGCTTAATTGACCCTTTTAATGGGAGACAAGCTCTATGGGAACAAATGGTTGCCTGTGTAGGTATTGCGGATGAAAGATTTAATGAGGATGCTTTGAGAATGTTGAGAGCGATACGCTTCTCGGCAGAATTGAAATTTGAAATAGAGGAGAAAACCAGAGAGGCTATTATCCATAATTCGAAAAAAATACAAAACGTATCCGTAGAGAGAATTCGAGAAGAAATGAACAAAATATTAGTATCCGACGAACCGGAGAAAATGGGACTGTTATACGAATTACAACTATTACAATATATGATCCCCAGTTTGAAAACCTGTTTTGAAACGGAGCAGAACCATTCTTATCATATGTACAATGTAGGTGAGCATATCATGAATACATTGAAGCATATCGAGCCCACCCTCTACTTAAGACTAGCCATGCTGTTTCATGATATTGGTAAGCCTATTAGCAAAACCACTGATGAGGAATATAAAGATCATTTTTATGGACATGCTGATGTGTCCGGTGAACTTGCAAGAAATATTCTGAAGGGGATGAAATATGATAATCAAACTATAGATAAAATTGAGACTTTGGTGGTATATCATGATATTCAGCTTTCAGTGTCTAAAAAATGGGTAAAAACATGGTTAAATAAGATAGGCGCTGAAGCGTTTTCAGATTTACTTAAAGTAAAAAAAGCAGATATGAGTGCTCAAAGAGATATATATTATGAAAAAAGACACAATCAATTGATGGAAATTCAAAAATTGCTCCAAGAAATTCTGAGGGATAAAGAATGTTTTCAAAGAAGTCAACTGGAGATTAACGGCAATGATTTAATTGAACTGGGCATTGACGAAGGCATAGAAATAGGGCGGATTTTAGGTCAGCTTGTTGAGATCGTAATAGATCGCCCACAATTAAATAATAGGAAAGATTTATTAGATCAAGTGAAGCAAAGTATAAGGGTAGGGGAATCAGATTGACAAAATCAGAATATAGGTTTATCATTTTTATATAAGCAGCTGGAAAAATGAAGGTTCCGGTTGATGGATGGTTCCATTGTATTTTGTTTGCAGGGCATAAAGATTAAAAAGGCTTTATTAGGCTAACACATTATTTGTGTTGGCTTTTTTGATTTGTAAATGCTGCATAGTGTTATTGAATGGAGGGTGTTCTATCATGTGTCGTAAAGAAGAAATCAGTCAAATGGCGGTGAAATCCATGGTTTATGAAGTTAATGCAACGCCTAAACCCGGGCTGGTGGATAAGAGAAATAGTGGGGCTCATGATGATATGGATTATAATCTTTTTATAAAAAGTGCGGTATCTTTTGCGGATTGTCTAAATGAAATTGTTGAGATTGGCTATACCTATACTGGAGATAATTATC
>JAKSCF010000110.1 GCA_022360735.1 Clostridia bacterium | reverse complement strand
TTTCACTGTTTTCAGCAATACCTAAGATTTCGTAAGGTGTGTTTTCATCTGTATTCAAGCACCACAGGTTATCATCAAAGCAGTTATCTCTCTGCACTTTTACTTTTTTACTGTTATAGGAAACTTCAATTTCTCCGGATAGTAGAATAGCTACTTTCTCCAAGTTGGTGGGATCCGCAAAGGTCTTACCTTTTTCTAATTTCAATATCCCAAAGTCCATCAGCATTTCGCTATGTTTCCCAGATAACTCTGTGATACTGTTATAACCTGCGTGAAATGGTTCTTTTTGTTTTAATCTCATTTTCTCCTCCTATGATAGACTATTAATAATTTCTAATGCTTTCTTATAGACTTTTTCTCTTGGTGTACGCATCAGCTTTAGACGGTCAAATTCATCGGACTTGCTTGCCATTTCTTGTCGAAGAGCGCTTCCAAATTCCTGACGAATCACTGTTCCAATGTTGATTTTTCCAAAGTGATGTTTTTTCAGCTCAGCAATATCCTCAGAAGTGATGCCGCTGGCACCATGTATAACCAGTGGCGTACTGCAAAGGGCTTCAATCTCATTCACCAATGAAAAATTAATTTTTACTTTTTTATCCGTCAGTCGATGTACATTGCCGACGGATACCGCCAGAAGATCAACACCGCTTTCTTCTGCAAGCTGTTTTGCTTCTTCCGGCTCCGTAAATACAATCTCTGTTTCCTTTTTATCTAAATAAGGTACGTAACCAATTTCTCCTTCTACCATTACATCATTATGGTGGGCATAATCGACGATATCTCGCGTATTTCGAATATTTTCGATTAACGGCAGCTTGCTTCCGTCATACATAACGGAGGTATATCCTGCATGAATCGCACGAAAGATCACTTCTTTGTCGCTGCAATGATCCAGATGGACACCAACCGGTACGGCTGCACTTTTCGCAATGGAGGTCAATAAGGCGCCCCAGTGTTCCACATCCATCTCATTGCAGGCATCTCGGTTTGTCATTAACAAAACCGGCTGCCTTGCATCTTCCGCTGCACGCACAATTTCCACCGCATCCTCATACCCGAAGACATTGAAACCTGCTACTATCTTGTTTTCTCTTGCTGCTTTTCGAATTTCCTCTAGCATTTTCATTTTTTAATGTATTCCCTTCTATTCTGTAAAAATATGATCTAACAGATACTGATTAACCTGCTCCGGATAAGGCATGCCTTCAGCACAGCTTACGGTCTGAAGCGTAATTGAAGCACATGCGGAGCCAAACTTCATGGCATCAAGAAAAGTGAAGCCATTGCACAATCCATATAGTAAACCTGCCGCATAGGCGTCTCCTGATCCAAAGGTTTTGATTGCTTTCGTCATAATTATGCCACACCGGATCGGTGCTTCCCCTTTGCAGTAGCAAATGGACCCCTTAGGGCCGTCTTTGATAATGACCATCTCTGCTTTTTTGTTCAAATAATATTCAGCACTGGCGGCATTGTCCCTGTTTCCCGGCATCCGAATCAGCTCTACCGTGTCAAATTCCTCTCGATTTCCTATGATAATATCGCACGCTTCCAAAGCCCTGTTGGTAACTTCTGCCGTCTCCTCTTTGGATGTCCAGCCAAAGGGACGATGGTCAATGTCCATGATGACCTTTGTATTGTGCCCATTGGCATACTCTATAATCTGAAACATTGCCTCTCTTGAAGGGCTTAATGAAAAGGCAGTACCTGAAAGCACAACGGCAGCTGCATTTGCAATGTAGGATTCAGAAATCTCCTCCGGTGTAATCAGAAGATCCGCAGTTCCGTTACGGTAAAAGAATGAACCACTCTCTGTAGGAGACTGAATATAGGTCATAGCGACACAGTTGGGTGCTCCCGTCTTGTCAAAAATCATACCTTCACGGTCAATTCCCGCTTTGTCAAAAGTTTCTGCAATGTATTCTCCCATACCATTGTCGGCAACTTTTCCAATAAATCCGGTACGGATACCCAGCTTTGCTAAACCCTGTGCAATATTTGCAGGAGATCCACCAACCGACTTGGTATATCCGGTGATATCCTTGAAACTGCAATTAATATCCATAGTGTTCAGATCAATACCGGCCCTTCCGGCTGCCAAAATCTGTAGTTTTCTGTTGTTGTCAAATATACTTTTTCCCACAACACTTCTCACTTTCATTTTGTTTCGTTTTAGTTGTTTAATGTTTTGATTTAAGATTATTATCTTTTGTTTTATTTGTCAATAGTTATTTATCATTTTATGCCATTTCTATTGACCTTTTGAAACCATTCGAATATAATACAAGCGAAAGGAGATATGACCCGATGATGATTGATCGAATAACAGAAATTAAAAATAGACTTCTTAAAAATCAACGTGTCTTTGTAAATGACCTCAGCAAGGAATTTAGTGTTAGTGAAGTGACCATCCGAAAGGATTTAACCATTTTGGAACAGCAGGGTATTGCAGAAAAATTCCATGGTGGTGCACAATTGAATTCCAAGCCGTCTTCTCAGGTGCAGGTTACGGATTATCACAACAATAGTACACTTATTTCTATTGCTGAGCTGGCCTGTCAAGAAATCGAAGATGGCGATAGTATCTTCCTTGGATCAGGTCAAACCTGCTGCGTTTTAGCTAGAATGTTGGGTAATTTTCGCAATCTCACTGTTATTACAAATAACATCTCCGCACTCAATGATTTGTTGGAAAGAGTTTCAAAGGTTTATCTGATTGGAGGCGAGGTTACATCCACAGATGAAAAAACCATGTTCTCAAGTACGCAAAACCCTTTGAAAAATTTAGAAAATCTTTACGTAAAAAAAGCATTCACCAGTGCTTCCGGCATTGATTTAAAAGCCGGATTAACCGTAAATGCTTTAATAAGTACTTATATATATAGATATCTGACAGATATTTCTACCAGTTGGTATTTAATGGCTGAACATTCAAAGTATGATAAAATTGCAATCTATCCCGTTGCAAGTGTTTTAAACGTCAGCTGTTTTATTTCGGATAAAATTCCTTTGACTTATAGAAATGCTTTTTCAGAGCGTAATATCAAGTTTTTAGAATTACAAAAGAAAGTATAATCATTATTACTTTCTATATACCGATGGTGACATCCCCATCTTTTTTTTGAAAAACTTTGAAAAGTGCTCCGGATACTCAAACCCAAGTTGATATGTAATCTGAGAAATAGACGCGTCAGTCCCTAAGAGTAAAGATTTTGCTTTTTCAAGCAAATGAAAGTGTATATGCTCTTGAGTGTTTTTTCCGGTTTCTTTCTTTAATAAATCGCTTAGATAATTGGTTGAATACCCCATTTCTTTTGCCAAATGCTTTACCGTAGGTACCCCTTTATCCTCTAAGCTTTTGGATTCAAAATAATCCGTCAACAATGTTTCAAAACGACTCACTACATCTTTATTGGCACTTGTTCGAGTAATAAACTGCCTCCCGTAGAAGCGTCTGGCATAATTCAAGAGCACCTCAAGATTTGATATTATCAATTGGTCACTATACATATCTTCGTTCTCATTTATTTCATGGTTGATTGTATTGACAATATTATTAATGGTTGCTTCTTCTTGTTGAGATAAGTGGAGCGCTTCACACAAGTCATATGAAAAAAAGGTGTATTCCTTTATTTTTGAATTCAGCTGACCTTTTCTAATTAGGTCCGGATGAAAACACAACATCCAGCCTTCTGCTTCATCTGATTTATATTCAACAGTCGCAACTTGCCCAGGAGCAGTAAACATCATACTGCCTTCACTAAAATCATAGTATTGCCTGCCGTATTTAAGCCTGCAATTTTCATGATGATGCTTTAGGCTGATGGTATAAAAGCCTATGATCATTTGTCTGTTTTTATATTTTGACATGGACTCTACATTACTAAGATCTATTAGTGTAATTAAAGGGTGTGCCGGTTGGTCATAACCTAACAACTCATGAAGTATGGTTATCGAATCTATATTTATTATTGGTTCCATCTTGATCACCTTCCTCAACTATAATTATTGTACAACAAAACAAGTGTAAAGTTGAGTAAAAACCCCAATTATTAGCTTTACCTAACATTTGGGGTATACATTTCTTTATTGTCGATACGTCGCAGGTGACATACCTGTTTTTTGCTTAAAAAATTTTGAAAAATGTGCCGGGTATTCAAATCCTAATGTATAAGCAATCTCATTAATTGGCTTTGATGTCGCAAGCAGAAGGTTTTTGGCCTTTTCTATCAAATGAAATTGTATATGCTCTTGTGTATTTTTGCCGGTTTCCTTCTTTAATAAATCACTCAGGTAGTTGGTAGAATACCCCATTTCTTTTGCAAAATACTTAACATTAGGGACTCCTCTTTCTTCTAAATTACCTGCTTTAAAATATGCTTTCAGTAAATTATCAAAACGGATGATAACATCTTTATTGGCATGTGTTCTGGTAATAAACTGTCTGCCGTAAAATCTTTTAGAGTAATTTAATAGCACATCAATGTTTGAAACAATCAGGTCTCTACTATAAACGTCTATATTTAGGCTGTACTCTCTTTTAATGGTCTTAGCAATATCTGTTATTATCCTTTTTTCATCTTCTGACAGGTGAAGGGCTTCATTAACATCATAAGAGAAAAAAGTAAACTCATCCATCTTATCACCTAACGGCGTTCCTCTTATTAAATCTGGGTGAAAACATAACATCCAGCCGTCTACCTCTTTTGAGCTACTTTCTTTTGCTGAAGCAAAAACTTGCCCAGGGCTAACAAACATCAGACTGCCTTCACTGAAGTCATAATAACGACGACCATATCTCATTTCGCAATCATGTCCTTGCTTAAGCGTGATGGTATAAAATCCCGTCACAAATTTTGTATTCATATATTCTTTTTTGGGTTGTAACTCTTTCAAGTCAATCAGTGTAATCAGGGGATGTTTAGGCTTTTCATATCCTAATAACTCATGAAAAACTGAAACTGAATGTAGTTCTATTATCTTGTCCATATAGTCACCTTCCTCATCTTCAGCTTAGCCGGTATCCTGTATAGAAAACAGCTATCTCAGCAAATCATCCTTTAATTATTTACCTGCTTCTTCTATTCATCATTCGTCTACCAACCCAGTTAAGGGCTTTACCCGTTAAATCATCAAATTCTGATGACACTTTCTTAAGTTCTTTTCGGATTTCTATATGCTGTGGACAATGCTTCTCACATATTCCACAATTGACGCATTGTGACGCTCTAGCAGGTTCTCCACCGGTGAGGCCCCCCATGCCGATTTCATACATCATTCTTGCATTCATGGTTCCAAAAATATATTTATCGTTATATTTACTGAAGCATTCAGGGATATTAACACCTGCCGGACATGGCATACAATAAGCACATGCTGTACAAGGTACTTTTGTTAATGCTTTGTACTTATCCCTTACCTTTTCAACCAATGCCACTTCCTCTTTTGATAGGCTGTTGGGTTCAGTTGTATTGGCTGCATTGATGTTCTCTCTGATATGTTCATCATTATTCATTCCGGACAAAATGCAGGTCACTTCTTCATGGTTCCATATCCATTTTAAAGCCCATTCTGCCGGATTTCTCTTAACCTTTGCGGTATCCCATAATTGCTGTACTTGTTTAGGTACCTTCGTTGAAAGACTGCCGCCTCTAAGGGGTTCCATAATGAATACTGCAATATCCCTTTCAGCTGCATATTTAAGCCCTTCCGTTCCGGCTTGATTATTTTCATCTAAGAAATTATACTGAATCTGACACATATCCCAGTCATAATCATCTACAACATTTTTAAAGGTTTGAATATCACAGTGGACAGAAAATCCGATATGTTTAATATGCCCCTTCTTTTTTTTTTTTTTTTTTTATTCAATTATCCCCAAAGATTTCATTCTGTCCCACACTTTTTGGTCCAAAATACCGTGAACAAGATAATAATCAATGGAGTCCAACTGTAGTTTGCCTAGTTGATCTTTGAGGATGCTGTCCATGTCTTCTCTCTTTTTAATTTGCCACGGTGGAAGTTTTGTTGCTATCTTGACTTTCTCCCTTAAGCTTCTATCTTTAAAGACTTTCCCTAGAAAACTTTCACTTTGTCCACTATGATATGGATAAGCTGTATCAAAATAATTAACGCCCTGGCTGATGGCATATCGGATCTGCTCCTCAGCTTTTGCCTCATCTATTCTGCCTCTTTTGGTTGCCAAACGCATACATCCAAATCCTAAAGTTGAAATCTTATCTCCAGTCTTAGGTACAACTCTGTATTTCATATATAACACTCCTTCTATTCCGTTTTTCTATGTTATATTTACAATACTAGAGTTCTCAGGTCTAATGAATGTATCTATTACTGATAAACTTATACATTTTACAGATTATTATATTGGCAGATCAGGGTTACTTCCTTTAGCTCAAATCGTTGAGTGCTGTCGTGTGGATTTCTAAAAATCTTGAATAATCTTTAACAAAATCAGGAAATTCATAAACCATTGTTGATGCTTCAACGGCTTCCCTTTGTATTTGTGACGGTGATGTCATTGGAAATAATCCAATAGCGTAGTTCTTGGCAGCATCTAAGAACATGCGTAGAGTTTTCGCGTCCCATTTTGGGAATGCTTTTCGGACAATATTGAAACATTTTGACGTTTCTATAAACCAATCATCCTTGAATTTCACAAGCCTATCCAATGGTACATTCCTTTCAAGTATAGCAAAGTGCAGTGTCATCAGCTTCAGCAGCCGTATATGTCTGAAAGTGATGTTGGCCCATGTTTCTGAAAAACCCTTAATATCCCCTGACATATTATCATTAATGTTGTCTTCAAGGTCTTTAATCCAGTCCCTGACTTCATCCAGAATAACCAACATAAAGATTTCCTCTTTCGATGTTATATATTTATATAAATTTCCTCTGGTGAAAGCAGTCTCATTGGCAATCAGCGCCAAGGTAATCTCATGATACTGCATGGTATCGAACAATTTGGTTGCACCATCTTTTATCTGCTGTATTCTAATTTTTCGCTGTTCATCATTTCGAACGCGGTCAAATTCCATAAAATCATCTCCTTAACTGTTAATTTATAACTAGTAACGTGACGTTTCCAAGTATTATATCAGGAAAACAGGGACTTTGCCACTCTAGTATAAAAACTCCACATAAACTCCTTGCATTAAAGGCAATAATTTTGTATCATAATATTAAGTAACGTAACGTTACGTTATTTAATATTGCTCTAAGTACATCACTTACATACTGTTTTTATTCAATTTTGTGCTTTGAGTGAAAGTGAAAGGAATGAATTCAATTATGAAAAGAGTATCAACGTTGATTTTAGCATTTGTTTTGGTTATCAGCAGCACATTCGTTGTTATGGCTCAGAAAACCTATACGGTTCAAGACGGTGACGAACTGTGGCGCATTGCCAGAGACAATGGTATCACCATGGAGGAAATCATCCGTTGGAATAACATTGACAATCCGGATTTAATCTACAGCGCACAGGTACTGAATGTATCCCAGGGGGACGAGAAGGCAGCCGAATCACCACTTAAGCATGGCTTTTGTGAAGACATATCATTGAAAGCAGGCAAAAACGAGGTGATGTTCTACAGTGAAGGCGAGAAGGTCGCAGCATTCATCTTTACTCCGGAGAATTATTCAGCAGACAGTGTCTATCCTGCACTGGTCGTAACACCACCGGTCAGCGGGGTCAAAGAGCAGACAGCCGGTATTTATGCAGAAAAGCTCAGTAAAGAAGGTTTCATCACTCTTGTTTTCGATCCAAGAGGCTTTGGTGAAAGCGAAGGCCGTAAGCTGCTTCTCAATGCCTATAATATTTCTGATGACATACGCAATGCTGTCAACCTTCTGGAATCCCTTGAACAGGTAGACGCCAACAACCTATTCAATATAGGCATCTGTGCCGGTGCAGGCTTTTCTGCATTTGAAACAGCTTATGACAGCAGAATCAACGCCCTTGCCATAATCAGCCCATTTTTGACAGGCCAACAAGATCAGATCAATTCCGTAGGCAATACCACTAACTTAAGGACCCATATTATGCCTTATGCAGAACCGGCTAACCTGAATTATTTTAAGACCGGTGAAGAAATGATCGCCCAACTTGTTCCAACAACAAAAGAAGAAGCAGATGCGGTAAATGCAAGACCGATTATACGAGGTATGATGACATACTATTTGCCAGGTATGCCAGGAGATGTGCCAACCTGGAAAAACGGCTTAGATCTACAATCTTTCAACTACGTCCTCAGCTTCTCCATCTATGACCATGCCAAGATGTTCGATGCCGTACCGGTATTCATGGTTTATGGCGATGAAGCCGTTTCAACTCCTGGTGCCCTTGAATTCTATAATCAGCTCAATGGAGAAAAGGACAAACTTGAGTTTAAAGGTGCCGGCCATTTCGATCTATACTGGATGCCTGAATATGTCGATCCAGCAGTAGATGCTATTGCAGAATACTTTAGCGCACATATGGAATAGTTATAAAATGAACGTCTTAGACCCTTTTATCTTCAATAAAACCCGAAATTCAAACTTAAGAATTTCGGGTTTTTAACCAACTTATAACCTTTTGTTCAACTGCTTTTAATGCTTCCTCAATATTGTATATGATCTTCTTAAGCTCATTTATTCTTTACCAATTAAATTAGATTAAACATAAAGAATTATTCTTTTTTGTTTCCGGCAAAGTAATCTTAAATGTTGTCCCTTTATTTACCTTAGATATAACTTCTATTGAACCTCTAAGAGCTTCCACCTCGCTTCTGACAGCTGCAAGGCCCACACCTCGACCGGATAAGGTGCTGACTTTGTCTTTGGTAGAGAAAGAATCCAGGAAGATAGTATTTATAATGTCACTGTGACCGAGGCAGCTTATTTCCTCTTGTTGATAGATACCCTTTTCCAAAGCCTTATTGAGAACGGTATTAGGATGAATGCCTTTTCCATCATCAGAAATCTCTATAACAAAACAGTCATCATATTGGCTTATATGGCATACAATCTTGCCTTGTTCATTTTTGTCTTTTTCTATTCTTTCTTCCGGAGGTTCAATGGCATGGTCCACAATATTTCTAAATATATGAATCATAGATTTTAAGAACTTTGAATAGTATTGGCGGTTGATATAGACAATATCACCCTTTACTTCAATATCAGATATCATTTTATCAAACCTCAAGGCAAGGGTTTGTATGTATTCATTATAGCCCATAAGGAGATCACTTAACTTGGAATCGGCAAGCTTAGAAATATTGCTGATCAAAAAGCTTTTGTCATCACCTATAAACCTATCTTCAATTATTTTAAGAAGTGACTCTATTCTTTCATAGTTGATGGATATATTTTTTTCTGATTGGAAAAATCCATTCCCGAGAAAATCTTTAATAATCCCTAAATCTTTATCAATCATTTCATCAAAATTGATACACTTAACAAACCGAATAAATTCCTCACCGGTAATGTTCTCTGTCTCTTTTAACATGAGTGACAGCTTATCTTCAATTGTATGCAATTGTATG
>JAKSCF010000755.1 GCA_022360735.1 Clostridia bacterium | reverse complement strand
TCAATTTCTTCTTCAGTAGCCTCCTGTATTGCCAGCTTTGCACATTCAAGCTCAACCGCACGACGAAATGCGGTTACTTTATTGATTAGGTCTGGTGTCATATAAAAATCTGTTATGTTATCAATGTAATCTCGAAAATTAAATTGTTTTACATAGGTACCATCTCCGGTTCGTGTTTCAACTAACCCCATGCTGTTTAGTCTTTGTAATGCCATACGCACTGTCAACCTATTAACCCCAAATTCATTTGATAATTCAATTTCAGAAGGTATTTTTTCTCCAATTTTCCATTGGTTTTCTTTTATTGCATTGCGCATGTATTCGAATATTTGCTCATAGGCAGGAATTTGCTTTATTTTTTTGTTCATAATGTACCCCCTTTCAGACTTATTATATGTATTATATACACATTAATTCAAAATAATCAAGATCAGGTAAACAAGTTACCTTATTAGATTTATGAATACTAATGTGAAAGTCAATCCAGGTTAAACAATTTAACACAATCACCTCATCATTAAATGCTTTAATGAAAGCTTACCCTTACTTAACTGTAACTTTATCGCAGTGAGTCAATGCATATTCGGAAAGCTCATTTCCGTTACCTGCGATATCAGGAACAGAGAATTCACCCTTCATCGGCTGATAGTCATAGATACAGAAATCTTTATTGTACGGTTGAAGATTAAACACATGATGTTCGTGGATCGCAAAATTAGGAATTACTGACTCAATGTGCAACGCAGCGGCTGTGCAGAGAGGACTTGAACATACATGTACTTGTACGCAAATGTCGTAAGTGTGCGCCATATCGCATATTTTCTTTATCTCTGTAATACCACCACACGTTCCAATATCTGGCTGAATAAGCTGCAAGGACTGTTCTTCAAAATATGGAGCATACTGCCAACGAGTATAGATACGCTCGCCGCTGGCAATTGGTATTTCCAGTTTGTCACTGATATATTTGGCTGTTTTCGGTGAAGGCGTGTTTGGCTCTTCATAGCAGAAGATGTTATACTTCTGTACACGACGTCCTATTTGTATAGCTGACTGGGCATCAAGGAATGAATGGTTTTCCATTATAATATCCACATTGGGTCCGATAGCTTCACGTACAGCTGCTACACGGTTTTCGACCAAATCCACATAATATGGTTTCAACAGACCGGTGCGCTCTTCTTCACTGAATGTATTTCCATCTTCATCAAATGTAAAGAAATCAACCTTAATAGCATCATATCCGTCGTTTACTGCTTTTAACGCATTGTCCACATAATCCTGAGTAGTGAAGGCTGGTGTTAGAGGGCTGCCCCAACCAAATTGCAGCTGACTTGCATAAGAGCGAAGCTTTTCACGGCGTTTGCCTCCCAACAGAACATGCAATGGAACATTAAGGGCTTTACCGCGGATATCCCACATTGCCATATCTAGAGCAGACAGACCGGCAAAGAACACAGGACCCCCATTTTGTCCCCAGAAAGTTTGCTTGTAAATGGTCTCCCAAATCAGTTCGGGTTTCATAGGATCAAGACCTACAACCAGTTTTGATAATTCTTGTGTCATGCCAAATGCGCCAAGGGCTGCACCACCATATGCCATGGCAGCTTCCCCATCGCCGTAAATACCTTCATCGGTATAAACACGACACACTACAGGACGCCAGTCAAGGTTTGTCCAGTCAACCGGAGCACCAGGTGCATTACTAGGTGCAGGTTTGTTTGCTTTGAGCATCATTACGTCTACTTTTGTAATTTTCATTATAAAACCTCCATTAGATAAATTTTTATAAATTCTATTTAAAGAATATTGACATAACTAACAATGAAGCTAATGCACTGACCCCCATAACCAATGAGGTTGTTGTGATTGTACGATATCCCTTGTTCAAATCAAAGCCTGCAAGTTTACTAACACACCAAAAGTAGGATGAATTCGCATGCACGCCGGTGAAAGAGCCGGCAGCTACGGCGATTACCGCCATTTCCGGAGATAAACCCAGCTGTACAATCATAGGAGCACAGATTGCAGAGGAAGTCATGATTGCTACCGTAGAAGACCCCATTGCAATCAAAATAATAGATGACAATATATATGGAACCAGAATAGAAGGAAGACCAATTTTTAAGATGATATCCGCAAGAATATTCCCGATAGGAGTAGCTTTCAATACCGCACCAAATCCTCCGGCAGCGCAAGTAATCATTAAGATTTCGGCTGCACCTCGAATAGACTTTCCAACCCAGGTTTCAGTTACAATTCCATTGATTTTTGTAGGAAGCAAAAATGCCAGTCCAGTACCTAATAGTAAGGCAACAAATGGAGTACCTAAGAAGTTAATAATTTGACTGAAGTAATCCCCTTCAATTACAGGAACGAATGATGCGACAATAATCAAAGCGATGGGTAATAAAATTGGTAAAAAGGACTTAAATGTGCTAGGAGCATTTGCAACAATTTCAGCGAATTCCGCTTCTTTCTCAATATCTGAATCTTCTACAGCGATTTCAGGGTACTTTCCTTTTATAAATCTTGAATTTCCCCAAATTGAGCAAGCGATTACCACTGGTAATGCAGCCATTATGCCATAGAGCATTACTTTGCCGAGATTTGCCCCAAAGATTCCAGCAGCCGCTACAGGACCAGGTGTTGGTGGAATAAACGAGTGGGTGGTCAAAAGACCCGCCATAAGTGCGACAACAAGCGTGGCATAAGGAATTTTTCCTGCCCTGGACAAAGCCTTTATAATTGGATTTAGAATAACAAATCCTGAATCACAAAACACAGGAATTGATACGAAAGCACCGGTGATAGATGTTGCATAAGTAGCGCGCTTAATACCAACTAATTTTAGAATTGCATTAGCAATCTTTTGTGCACCACCGGTTATTTCAAGAATTTCACCGATGATCACACCACAGATAATAACAATCCCGATATGAGTCATGGTACCCCCAACACCTGCTGTGACCGTTTTTGCTACAGTAACCGGTTCAATACCGGCTACAAGACCGAAAAACAATCCTGCAAGAAGTAACGTCAAGAAAGCATGAACCTTGAATTTGGAGACAAACAAGATCAGTAAAAAAATAGTACAGACAAACCAAAAAATTAACATATATGACTCCTTTCATTATTTAATGTACAGACAAAACAATCCATTGCCTAAATCGATTCACCTGTACGCCTGTTTGCTTGTTATTATATATACTCATCGATCTAATGTCAATGCAGTTTTAAAAATATTATGAGTTTTTACATTAATCCAATTGTTGATTTTAACATTTAATACTTTCATATGAATGAAAGCCAAAATCAATAGTTTAGAAATACCATTATATATTTGCATTAAAAAAATCATTTTTTTTCTTTGATAAAAAATGATTATGATATAATAAATTCGAAATGCTGTACTAGATATAGACATACAGCCTAAGAAAGCAGGGGGAATTAAAGCCAGATTTACAAGTAAAGGAGACAAGCAATGAGATTATCCAAAAGAATGGAACAAATGAAAGACAGAGAATTACTCCGCCTTATGGAGTTAGCAGAGGCGCCGGATATTATTTCTTTTGCAGGTGGATTTCC
>JAKSCF010000618.1 GCA_022360735.1 Clostridia bacterium | reverse complement strand
TCATCGTTATCAATATCGTCTAATCGTCCAAACTCATCATCCTCCAGGCTTTCATTAAGCGTATCTTCAAGATTATCTATATTGCTTACCAATTTCACTTTACCGCCTGAGGTTACACTAAATTGGTCAAGAACTTTAGAGTCATCCCTAACAGATCCTTTAATATTTGCATCCTCAAACTCGTCCAAAATATCGTCAACAATATTCTGAATATAAGATTTCTGGTTTCTGGAAGATATATCATTCCAATCTGATTTTTCAGTCTCTATTATGACATTAATATCGTCTTCATTTCCCTTTAGAGATATTTCAAAATCCGCATCTTTATATTCATAGTATTCATAATCAAGGTCTTCTGCTAACTCTTCTAATTCTTCAGTACTGCCACCTTCGTATTTTGCAAGCTCAGCCTCAAGCACAATAATTTTATTCTGAAGCTGACTTATTGTTGTAGAATCTTCCGTATCTGCAATAGCAACGGTTTTGGATGAATTATTCCATGTTACACTTTTACCAAAAAGCGTTGACACACTTTTTAAAGGAAGATATGTCCTTCCATTGATTACAATAGGACTCACTTGACGGGTCTTATCCTCGTTGTTATAGGTCACTTTCACTGTGCCGCTCCATGCATCCACTCTTTTCTTATAGCCCGACTTTCCTCCTACAGAAACAATTGTCATGCTTATAATGACAGCAATTATCACTATAGGTACAAGAATACTTTTAGTTTTTTTCAGCATAAATATACCCCCTTATTTGTCTTAATATTTATACACAACATAATTTTTACAACTTCTACTCCATGTTAACATACATATTATTATCATTACAACCCTTCTGTTATATTTTTCCTTTTGATTCATTTTAATAAATAAAAACCTCCTGCATACGTTTATATTATAAATAAACATACGTAAGAGGTTAAGATTGCTATATTCTAAGTTTGTATTAAAAGCTTGAATATATTAATACCCTATTCTTCTTCTAAATCCTCAACACAATTATGATAAACCTTCTGTACATCATCGTCATCTTCTAATATATTGATCAGCCTGATCAATTGTTTTTTGTCGCCGCCACTTAATGGTGCCGCATCTATGGATGCGATGAGTTCGATATCAGCTTCTACAAATGCATGGCCGGCTTCAGATAACGCACTTTTGACATCATCAAAATTATCCGTTGAAGTAAAAATTTCGAAGCTGTCGTCATGCGTTGCCATATCTTCCATTTCAGCTTCTAAAGCCACTTCCATTAATTCATCTTCACTGATTTCATCAGTTCTCTCAATTAATAGATAGCCTTTGCGCTCAAACATATAGCTTACGCATCCCGGTACTCCAAGATTACCACCAAATTTATCAAAATAATGTTTTACATGACTGCTTGTTCGATTTTTATTATCCGTTAGAGCTTCAACTATGATGGCTACACCACCCGGTCCGTAACCTTCATAATTATGAGATTCATAAGATTCTCCCTCTAACTCCCCTGTTCCTTTTTTAATTGCTCGTTGTATATTATCATTTGGCATATTAATAGCCTTAGCTTTATTAATTGCGTTTTCTAATGCAACATTATATACTGGGTCTCCTCCCTCTTTTGCTGCAACTGTAATCAATCTTGCATATTTGGTAAAGACTTGTGCTCTTTTCGCATCTTGCTTGTCTTTTCTGTTAGCAATAGTTCCATGTCTGCCCATAATAACACTCCTAATTATTTAATCATAATACAATTATAGTTTTATTCTATAGTTATTTCAATGAAAAAAGGTTAATTCTTCTAGAAGTGCTAAAATTACCGCTTTTACGCATTGCCCACTCAGTCTATATAAAAATTTTGCTGTATGATTTGTGCAAGTATCTCTATGCCTGTTTGTATATCCACATCTTTCATATTTGAATAGTTCAGTCTTAATTCATTTTTCTTATTTCTATTTGGGTAAAAAGCTGCACCTTCAATAAATGCTACATTATTTTGTAACGCTAAAGACAATAAGACCTCAGAATCGATATTCTCCGGTAATTCCAGCCACAAATACAATCCCCCTTTAGGAATTCTAAATTTAACTTCTGCCGGAAAACTTTTATTCAATTGCTCAACCATCACATCTCGTCTATGTTGATATAATGATGATATAGTTTTTATATGATATTCTATATCGTTGTGCTCCAAGTAATCTGCCATTAGATATTGTGCAAGTGTGCACGAAGATAAATCTGCTGTATTTTTTAAAAGTAAATATTTTTGTATAATTTCATTTTTTGAACAAAGCCATCCTATCCTTAGTCCTGGGCAAAATACTTTTGAAAATGTTCCAATATAAATGACCAGCCCTGAATTATCATAATATGCCAAGGGTTTTTGGAGTTCTTCCTCAAAAGATAGTTCACTGTAGGCTGCATCTTCTAAAACCGGAATTTTATAATCTGATATGAAGTTTATGAATTGTTTTCTTCTACCTGTTGTCCAACTTTTTCCTGTGGGATTTTGATAATCAGGGCTTACATAAATCATTTTTACCCTTTGCCCATATTTTTTATATTGCTTGGAAAGTTCATGCATGTCTATTCCGTCTTTATCCGAAGGAATTGATATCATATTCGCTTGATATATTCTTAAAGCATTTACAGCACCTAAATACGTGGGAACTTCAAAAAAAACAATA
>JAKSCF010000598.1 GCA_022360735.1 Clostridia bacterium | reverse complement strand
TTGGAAAGAATTAATGTTGCTGTATTTGGATAGGCACCTTTGTATCTACGATAACGCGTAGTGTTTCTAGTTTCATAGCCTACTAGATATGCGTCTGTTGGGCAAAGGTTATAACATCTGGCACAGCATATACAGTTTTCGTTGAACTTACCATGCTTAACCAAATAATTATTTTCAACTTGAATATTATTAATAGGGCACAGCTTTTCACAAAGCTTACAGTCAATACATTTATCAGGGTCAATGGTCATTTTTTTAGCCCAGAAAACATATTCAGATTTTGCTTGATGTCTTTGTATTTTTGCGCCTAGAATACCAAAAGGGTTTTTACCTCTTTCTTTTCTTTTTCCCTCAAGTATGTCTTCACACATCTTTTCGAGTTTAGGTTTTGCTTTATCAAACAGCCTTGTTTTTTTTTCACCTTGCAGTACTTTTAGGAAATTGAACCATCGAACATTTACATTGGTGGGGAGCTTGACATGATTCACATAAAAGACATCGTAATGGAGGTTAGGCTCTATGATGCTCTTCCAGTAAAGTCCGGTGTCACCGGTGAAAAGTGCACAGTTTCCGATTAAGAACATTTTTTTATTTCTTGGCTTAATTTTTAATATTTCTTTTTCTATGGGCGTTGGAAAATTTGATCCCCAAACCGGATAAAGAATTCCCATCATATCTGTATCGTCTTCATACTCCATACCGTCTGACTCAGCATTGGATAAAAGAACAGTATGACCTTTTCTTTCCAAATAAGTTTTAAAAACTTTTGCCATCCATAAGGTGTTGCCGGTAGATGTAAAGTATTTAATTTCAATTTTCATAACGTTGTCCCCTTTTTTAACTCACCTAGCATCTATAAAAAACAATATTTACTATGAACACAATGACAATGTGAGCATACTCATATTTTACATATTCAATGGAATCATGTCAAGTAGCTGCTTGACATTGTCGGTAATTAGCATATTATTCAATTATTTAAAGTACATTTTGAAAATAGGGATGATGCAAAAAAATCATAGGGTTTAATATCCCCATGATTTTACTAGGGACTCAATTCTTTCACCAATAGTTTAAAAAGCTATTCATTCTTTTTTAATAAATATTCTAAGAACATTTCCCTAAACTGTTTGCCCACAGATTCGAAATAAGTATCATCTGTGTTAACAACACTAAGAAAGAATGTTCCTTCCAAATATCCTAAAATCGTATTAGCGGTGACACTAGGATCAATGTCTCTAAACTCTCCGGATTCAATTCCAATCCGAATGATATTTTCAATATTGTTGATTACTTTTTTATAGAATTCATGTAACGTTTTTGAAATGTTTGGATTCGTTTTTGAAAAAACAAATATTTCTACCCAAGCATCCGACAATTGAATGCCCAATTTATCAAAACCATAAGACAGTAAATACTTCAACTGATCAATGGATGAATCATACTTGCTGATACCCTCTTGAAATTGGGTTATATATTTTTTTTCCATAATATCAATAGCACTCATAATAAGTTCTTCTTTGCTGCCAAAATAATATCTTAAAATGCCATGATTGCATCCCAATGTATCCGCAATTTTACGTATTGAAGCACCAGCCAATCCTTTTTCTGAAACGACCTTAAAAAAAGCATTAATGATCTCTTCTTTTCTTATTGCTTCAATGCTTCGCTTATTCATATTTAATCTCCTTATTATTCAGTACTCTGCTCAATTTGTACAGTCATTCCCATTCGTTTAATGTCTTCAATATAGCGTTCAGGATCTACACGATGTCCCATGATGAAGACGCCGGGTTCTTTGATGGTTCCATCCAATAGTTGAAGAACTGCAGCAACAGTTGGAATAGCTGTACCTACAAATGCATCTTCATGACTTAATATTACCTTATATTTTCCTCTTTGGTTATTCAATATACCTTTTGCGTCCATTGAAACACGTGTAATATAAGGCGGTTTTGTATATTTTTTAATTGATTTAAGTATAAGCTTTGTTCCCAGTTTCAGACTCCATTTAAATTTGTAAAGGCCGGAGCCTATCAAAGCAAATAGCAATAAATCTGTAACCCCATTCACGCCGGAGGTATAGAAAGCGACTTCTTTTAAACCAAGATCCTTGGGTAAACACCTCAGCTCATATTGATCCATAGGATAACACGTTACTTGCCTAAATTCCGGACCAAAATCAAATTTCTTAGAAGCACTCATTGGAACTACACGCCAGACGCCATCTTTACATACATATGCCGGATCTGCCGCATAGGTCATTAAGTCAATAACGCTGCCATAGGTTGCGTTATCATCTTTAAATATACCACTGAATTCCAGTTCCTCTAAAGAATCAAAATGCTTATTTGCTAAAAATGCCATCATAGACGGTACCCCAGGTACAAATCCTGTCTCAATCATATGATATTTACCGGACTCTTTAATTTTATCTCCCAAAGACCTAAGTAATTCTCGTTTATCATTATCCATTGCTAAATCAATATGATGGATACCCGCATCAAAAGCAGCTTGAGCGACTCCGCCGCCAATTCCAGATGATGTAATGGGAATACAACACATGACAGTATCACAGCTTTTAAAAGCTTCCATTAAATCTTCATTATTTTTTGCATTCACTTGCATACCCTGTACACGATGATTGCTGCTAAATTCGGAGTTGAGCTGTTCTGCAACTTTTTTGGCTTGGATGCCGTTTCGACCTGCCAAAATAAGATTTAAATTGGTCTCTTGTAATAGCAGTCGTGAAATGACATAACCTGCACCACCATATCCGCCAAGGATCATCATAACTTTGCTCTCCATTTTTTATAAAACCTCCTATATAAATTTCTAAAACTATTGAGATATCCTTCATTTAATAAAAAATACAACCCATTATACAAGTGAATAATATATTATACACTTGTATAATATTATAATAGAAGGATTCTGTCAAGAAAATTCGTTGTTTTTTTAACAAACATAAGGGACGGTTCTTTTTGTTTGTTGAATGCATTAAAATAAGCAATAGACCTTGTATTAGCAAAAAAATGGATGTTTCTAAAATAAAAGAAGATTATTAGTGATCATAATGAAGTGAATATGGTATCATTATAATTGTGAAAAATATAACAGCGAGGAGGGAAAATATGAAAAAAACTTTAGTGTACATGCTAATGATTTTTTTTATAATTTCAAGCTTGGGTTCTACAGCATATTCTCTAGAAAAATATTCAGATCCTTTTAGAGTAAATCTTTATATCAATGACATGAAAGTTCCTATAATTAAGGTAGGCGATAATCATTATATGAAGATTAATGATTTAAAGGAATTCGGGTTTGATGTCAACGAAGACAAAGAACAAAACGTAATCCATATTTATCAAAACCCTAATTTGATACTGAAACCTTTTGAAATAGATGATTATTTAACAGAGGCTTTGTTTGTAACCAGTACCAAATATAGAATTAATATTAATGATTGTAGAGATGAACAAAAAATCATCAATCATGATATCGTCATAGATATCAACAGTTTTATAGATGTTAAAGGTTTTAATTTTGAAAAGTGGATGGATAACAAAGATAATAGCTGTGATATCTCTATAAGCAATTCTGATGGTATTGCAAACGCTTTTACAAGTGCAGATAAGACCATCATACATATGACAAAACAAGGAGATTATTTTTATAGCAACCATAAAAGAGTTGGGTTCATCCAGGATAATATGGAGTGGATATCCTTCGATTATATAACGAAGCTTATGGATTTTGATGAGATCACAGAGAAAAAGTATGAAGACGGTATGTGGATATACCTGGAAAAGGGAGATTACGAAGTAGAAATCCAGATAGAGAATGAGGATGATGCCTTTGTTGAATGTGGACGATTTTTTATGAGGTTGTCGGCACTTCCTTTTGAAGAAAATGGAGAGCTGTACTTGCCTTTAGTGGATTCAATACAATTATTTAACTTAGAAATTCTTAGAGATGGTGATACTAATAATGGTAAAAGTAAAGATACGGGAGATGGCAATTTTATAAATGGCATGAACGTTGTAAAAAATAATGAATGGTTTTATTATATTAATGGTGATGACGGCAAAACCTTGTACAGAACCAATAAGGACATGAGTAAGAATGAAAGGATAATTAACAGTTCTGTAAAACAATTTTATATACATAATAATGAAATTTTCTATATTGACAGCGGATTATTTGAAAGCGATAAAAAAGGTCTATATAAAGCCAGATTAGATGGCACGAACCCACAACAAATCGTTAATGGAAAGGTATCTTTTTTGAATATCATAGGAAATGAGCTCTACTATTGTGACGGTTCAGATGACGGAAATCTATGCAGAATTAATAAGAATGGAAGAAATAAGAGCACCATCATTGAAGGAAGAATTGCTTATCCCAATATTAAAAATGGCTGGATATATTATATTAATCTTGAGGATAACAGCAGTATTTATCGATCACAGCTAGACGGCAACTATAATGTTAAAATAAACAATAAACCTGCAACATGCTTAAATGTTGACCGTAATAAGGTCTATTTTTCTGACGCATATAACAGCTATTTTATGAATCATGATGGCAGTTTTAAAAACAAATTGTCTAATCAATCTGCTGAGGATATATTAATCAGCGAGAACCATATCTATTGGATTGATAAATATGGGGTCTATAAGCAAAATAAAAACAGTACTTTATGTGATTTTGTCATTAAAGATTCTGATGTGAGCTGCATAGGATTAAACGATGATGCGCTAACCATTTTACAAAAGAAACTGTTATTGAGCATACAAAGATATAATATCCCTAATAAAAAAAATGTAACCTTGGATATTGAGGATGGCTACAACATAGATGCCGTACGATATCCATACATATATTATAAAGAATATGGTGGCGGCTTGACAAAATATAATATAGAGACGAAGTCATCTCAAACCATTGCTTCTGATATATTTTCAGAAGTATACAATATTATAGATGATTGGATTTACTATGATGCAGGTTACGATGGGCTGTATAGAGTAAGAACAGATGGGACCAATTATATGAAGCTGTTGGATAATAATATATATGATGTTCATGTGGACAGCAGCGGCATCTATTATCTTATATCACAAAGTGGTTTGACTATTGAAGAATACTGTAAAGTCAATCTGGATGGAACGAATAAACAAATACTCATTGATGATTTGGTTGCAGATTGTGCATTCTTTAGCGAAGTTTATAAAGACCATATATATTACCGCAGAAAAGATGGTTTATATAGAATTAAGAAAGATGGCACTGGTAAAAAGAAAGTGATTGATCAGCCAATAACAAAATTTAAGGTAATGGATGACCATATATACTATTATTATCATGGCGATTTATATGCTTCTACTTGTGATGGAAGCCGGCAAGAAAAAATAATCGAAGGTATTGGATTTGCATTTGCAAAGTATAGAGACAGCATTTTTTACTTGAAAAATGAAGGAGAGGAATGCTGGGAATTACATAGATACAATCTAAGAAGTAAACAGTCTAAACAGATTCCTAACATGAAATTTTCCAATACCTATGTAAGATTTGTAAAAGAGAAAGACAATAATATAGTTATAAGCTGCTCGACTGATGAAGGCTATTTTGCTGAGGTTATGTCATATTACCTTTTAGATATGAAAACAGGTGAAGTTAGTACGTTACAGGACAAAATTAAAAATTGCTATATTTATAATGTGATTTTGGATGAAGATTATATATATTATATAAAAGAAAAAATGGAGTCCAAATTTGTGATAGAGTAGTGTGAAATGAGAAAATGGCATGGTTTAGCCGCTATGTCATTTTTTTTACTTTTTAGCATATAGAAAGTAAATAAGAAACTCTAATCTTTTTCTAATAAAATATTAACTTAATGTAAATGCTGTTCTAATTATTTTGGGATAAAATAACAATAAAATAACCAAAAGTAAGGAGTAAGAATATGCAAGACAGAGATAAAATAATAGAATACTTGGTATATGGACTATTGATTATGGCGCTGCTCTTTGGAGGATTTCCAATTTTTACAATTATTTATGTGTTGGTTGCCATCTACTTATGCTACAAGGTTTTAAAGTCAGAATGTCGTGGCATTGACAAGTTGTTTCGGTGCGGCATTTATATTGGAATTATGAGTTGTCAATTGACTTTGAATGCACTTATCATATATGATGAAAGCATTTTTCTTCTTATACCAATGGGTAGAAGGTTAATTGCAACCTTTCTTATTTTTTTACCATTCATAATCGAAAAATATGTCATCGTCAATAGGGACACAATTGAAGAAACACCATCTGTTGATGATGAAAAAGTAGAGGAGAAATCATAATCCGATAAAAATATAAAGGTGTGACTGCTCCCGATTTTTTTATATTTTTTTGATGATTAGAAGGATTATATAGTATCAATGTGGAAATAAGTAGAAAATATGTATTAGAAAACAATAATATTATATAAAGAGGAGTGAACTGATGAAAGCTTTAATATTAAATGGAGCCAGAGAATGGGAAAAATCTCTGGAGCCTACACATGCCGTTACCGCTGACCTTCTTGAAAAGCATGATTATGAAGTTGAATCTTTATTACTACATGAGTTGAAGGTTAAAAACTGCACTGGATGTTTTGGATGCTGGGTGAAAACTCCAGGAATTTGTGTGATAGATGATATTGGAAGAGATATTACAAAGGCTGTCATACAAAGTGATTTACTAGTTTATATTACGCCTATTATGTTTGGAAGTGTTTCATACGAAATAAAGAAAGTCGCTGAGAGAAATATACCACTAGGTCTTCCTTTCTTTGAAAAAATCAATGGAGAAGTTCATCATCAATCCCGCTATAACAAATATCCAGATGTAATCGTGTTGGGCATGCTTCCTGAAAAGCATGAAGAGATGGAGAATATCTTTAAAAAACTGGTAAAACGAAATGAATTAAATTGGCATTCCGATAAATATTTGCAATCTATATTGTATACAACTTACGATGAAGAAGAAATTCAAAATATAGTTCAGGATTTATTAAAAAGTTTGGAGGTGAAGGCATGCTAGCGGATAAGAAAGCATTATTGCTCGTTGGAAGTCCAAAAAAAATACATAGTACCTCTGATGCCATGGGCACCTATCTAACAGACAAATTAGAAGAAAAAGGCTTTGAGACAGATAAGCTTCATATCCTTTCATCGTTAAAAAATAGTGAAAGTATTGAATGCTTATTAGAAGGCATAGATCGTAGTAATATATTAATCTTGTCTTTTCCTCTTTATATTGATGCGCTTCCTGCACATATTATAAAAGCTTTTGAGCTTATTGAAAATAGACGCAAAAATAATAAAGTGACGACAAAACAAAAAATGATGGTTATAGTCAATTGCGGATTTCCTGAACCATTTCATAATAATGTCGCGATAGATATTTGTAAATGCTTCGCAAACAGGGTAGGGTTTGAATGGGCAGGTGCTCTCTCTATGGGAGGAGGAGGGATGATACAGGGAAAACCTTTAAAAGAATTAGGCGGAAGGGTCAGATATGCAGTTCAATCTTTAGACATTGCATCAGAAGCTATAGCCAAAGATAATGTTGTACCCAAAGAGGCTATGGAACTAATGAAAAAGCCCCCTATGCCTCAGAAACTATACCTCTTTATGGGTAGTAAGGGCTGGAAAAAGCAAGCTAAAAAGTTTGGGTGTGAAAAAGATTTGTATGCGACACCTTATAAATTATAGAATAAAAAAGAAAGGAATAATTGGAAAATGAGGGTATCCACATGTCCCTACAGGCCTATTCTTGAGCCTTGCGGTCTTAAAGGTATTGACTACCAAGTTGATACTTATGTTGGATGCGGGCATTATTGCTACTACTGTTATGCAATGGATGAAGCTGAAACGGATTGGCGTAAAGAAATACTTATTCATGAGGATATTACCGGTCAACTGAGTGAAGAACTGGAAAAAATACCTCCTCAGAAGATATATTTGGGATACAAAACGGACCCTTATCAACCTTGTGAGACCGAATATCGTCAAACTAGGCAGGTTTTGGAGTTGTTTTTAGAAAAGGGATTCTCCGCAAGTATTCTCACAAAATCAGATTTAGTCATCCGAGATATAGATTTATTAAAGGAAATGAATAGTGCTGCAGTCAGTGTTTCAGTAGCATTTAGTGATAATAATATTCGCAGGCAGTTTGAAGCCAATACGATAAATACTGAAGATAGAATAACAGCATTGCGTCAATTAAAAGAAGCAGGTGTGAAGACCGGTGCTTTAATTTGCCCAGTTATTCCTTATATAACGGATGCTGAATTATTGATAGATATGCTAATGCCATATACTGATGAAATTTGGGTATACGGACTGAGTATCAGAGACAAGTCCGGGAAGAATCATATTGGACACAGCTTAGGCAAAACCTAATAAAGCTAAAAGAAGAAAGACAAATAAAACTGTATATTCGCCTGTAAAACACTTTTGAAAGGAAAGATATTTGTATGAAATCTTATAACGGCACTATACCGCCATGCGGCATATTTTGTGGAGGTTGTCCCAATTATATAAGAGATAAAAAGACCTGTTTAGGTGCTCAAGAGCATTGTAAGAATAGAAAGTGTAAAGGCATTTATGTATGCTGTAAAGAAAAGAAAGGGCTTAATTACTGCTATGAATGTAAGTCATTTCCTTGCAGCAGGTTTAAAAAATTTGCAGAAAGCTGGTTAAAGCTAGGACAAGACTTGATTTTAAACCAACAACAGTTGAAAGAACTGGGAGAAAAAAAATGGTTGGATATGAAGAACAAAGAAGTTTAAGTTACTTTTTAAGAGCTATGTTATAATAAATCGGTTGGAAGGTATTGTAAACAATCAAGAAATAGTTGCTGTAGTGTATAGGAGGATTCATATGAGTATTTTATATGGTAATATATTGAGTTGGGGCTCTATTATTTTAATTGTAATCTTGATGATATTAAGCATAGCAAAGAAGTTTGAAAGAACAAAAATAGCTATAAATATGGTGTTGTTCTTATATGGCCTATTAGGTTCATTGACATATCCCAGCTATTTTTTGATGCGATTAGGCAGTTCCATAAGAACAGATAAGCAGTTTATTGATTGGGCTTCAATGAAGTTTTATAATAGTATAACTACTCTGGCAATTATAACCACCATAGTGATAGTCGCTGCTATGGTGATATTAATCTTTTATCATAAGTATGCGTCATGGGTTAAGGTTATAATGGTGTTTTCACAGATATTCCTCATTGTAATAGGCGTGATGATAAGTTTCAATACCATCAATAAAATATTTGACATAGCAAAATATATATCAGGAACGGCTTATTATAACGCTTTAGTTTTACTCGCAATACCTTTAATAGATCATTTAATAAAAAAAAATATTGAATAAGCATTGTCTGCTGAAACAGTGAGCTTAGAAAGAGAGGTCATTTATGATTAGACTTGTTGCAGATGGAGATTTTAAAACATGGTTAGAACTTGCAAAAGAGGTGGAACCATTATTCGGTGAGATGGTGGAGAATGAAGATTTTAAAAGAGGAATAAAAGGATGCATTGCTGATTCATCGGCTTTTTGCGTTGAAAATACTATGAAAGATATTGAAGGGATAGTTGCCGTTAATAAAGCGGAAAATGAAATATCTTGGTTGGCAGTTAGAGAAAGAAGCCGAGGAAAAGGATATGGGAATCAATTATTAAAAGCAGCCCTTGATCATTTAGATCAGCAAAAGCCTATATTTGTACAAACTTTTTCTCCAGCTGTAAAAGCCGGAAAAGCTGCAAGAAAGATGTATCTTCAATTTGGATTTAAAGATTACAAAGATGGCGGGAAAAATCCAGCTGATATTGATACAGTCATAATGAAATTAGAAAAAAGTAGTTGATTGGAATTGCCCCATACAAGGGGCGTGGTTGGTAGAATACTTGTTTAGATAATAAAAGCTTGGATTTTTAGTTTGATAACTAATCCAAGCTTATATATAAAAAATACAAAAAAGGGCAAAAGATTACTATTTGTTTTGTGGTTTCAATTATATTCATATATTTAGTTTTGATTTTCTATGTGTTTTTATCAAAACTAGAAAGTTATCTATCTAAAAATCTTTCTCCTTTATATGTACTCTAGTTCTTAGACGATTATCCATAAAAAAAGTTCCAACATAAGGAAATATTATTGAAAAAAACCGGAACGAACCTTAATGATGCTGGAGACATGACAAGTTAAAGCCAGATATATTTAGGAACTGTTAGAATAATAAAAAAGAGATGGTAACACCAACGATACCAACTAAGATACAGCCCCCTAAAATATGGCTGATTAACTTTGCACCCATTTTAGAGTCGTTGCCATTTACAATTTTATGGATGAGTACCATTGTATAAAAATATAAAATCATAAAGCATATGATTGTTGCATAAAAAAAGAATCCTTTCATTGTTAGAATCCCCTTTCATAATTATAGTTGAATAGTCTATTTATTGTACCATTGATAAAATTGGTTTACAAGGAATCAATAAAATTAATAGTACTTACGGAAAGTTTCCGTTCTTAAAAAATTTTAGAAGAGTAGTATAGTATAAGCATTAATATCTATAAGTCTAGGAGATTAAAAAAATTGACCTTGCTTTGATGTTAAAGCATAATACTTTTATATCAAAGTAAATTATGTAAAAAAGTGTTTAATAAAGAATAACCATGGGAAAATATAAGAAGAAATAGTAAATCTTATTTTAGATGTATAGAAAAGAGGTGAGGTATGAATTTTATTGTTGAGTTATTAAATTTATATAAAGAGCGTTGGGAATTTTTTTTAGAACTACTATTACAACATATAGCCCTCACACTAGTATCTGTTCTTATTATTACAGTTATCGGCTTAACAATTGGTATCTTAATGACCCGAAATCAAGGCTTTTCAAAGGTGATACTGGCCATAACAAACTTTCTATATACCATTCCGTCTATAGCTTTGTTTGGGTTTCTTGTTATCATTTCGGGTATAGGCGATAAGAGCGCCATTATAGCATTGGTGATATATGGATTATTGCCGGTAATACGGAATACATATGTTGGGATAAACGAAGTGGATGATCAGATCATTGAATCTGCCGTTGGTATGGGAAGTACAAGCTTCCAACTATTATTTCGTGTGCAGCTGCCGCTGGCCCTTCCAGTAATCTTTGCAGGATTTAGAACCATGGTGGTCATGACCATAGCACTTTGTGGTATTGCATCTTTTATTGGTGCCGGCGGGCTGGGTGTTGCTATTTGGAGAGGAATAACGACCAATTTTCCGGAGATGACAATAGCAGGGAGTTTGTTAGTAGCTGTTTTAGCGATTATAACAGATTTCTTTCTCGAAATTGTTGAAAAAATTATGAAGAAAGAACTGCTTGGAAGTATCGACTAATAGCTATTACTTATAAAGATAATTGGAGGAAATAAAAATGAAAAAAAAAGTGATGACATTACTTTTGTTATCGGTAGTCATGGTGACAGCTATAGGCTGCTCAAAAGAAGAAAAGAAAGTGGTCATAGCCAGTAAGCCGATGACAGAACAGTATATCATTGTTGAGATGTTAACGTATCTTATTGAGAAAAATTCAGATATAACAGTTGAACAAAAAATGGGTATTGGAGGCGGAACATCGAATATACATCCTGCTATGCTAAGTGGAGAAATTGATATCTATCCTGAATATACGGGAACCGGATGGTTATTTGTGCTCAAAAAAGAGCTCATTCATGATCCAACAGAGCTGTATGAAGCTGTTAAAGCATCATATGAAGATGAGTATGGTATTATTTGGTCTGAATTATATGGTTTTAATAACACATTTGGTATTGCTTTAAAAGAAGCTTTGGCTTCAGAATTAAATATTAAGACCTATTCCGACTTAGCAGCAGTGAGTCCTGATCTAAACCTTGGTGCAGAGTATGATTTTTATGAAAGAGAAGACGGATATCCGGGGTTAGAATCTACATATGGGTTTGATTTTAAAGAAAAAACGGAATTAGATATCGGTCTTAAATACCAAGCTATTGGGTCTGATGAAGTAGATGTTATTAATGTTTTTTCAACAGATGGTCGTCTGAAAGAGCAAAATCTTGTGGTCCTTGAAGATGATAAAAACTTTTTTCCCTCATATTTTGCTGCAACCCTTATAAGAAAAGAAGTGCTGGATCAGTATCCGGAATTGGAAGGAATACTTGCAAAGCTGGACAATCAAATCAGTAACGATGAAATAACGGAGATGAACTATTTAGTAGAGATTGAAAAAGAAGACCCAAAAACTGTTGCGATAGAGTTTTTACAAAAGAAAGGCTTAGATTAATGGGCTTAATAGAGTTTGAGAATATATCTAAGAGTTATGATGGAGAGAATCAGGTAATTGATGATTTAAACTTGTCTATAAAAGAAGGGGAATTCGTTACAATATTAGGTCCGTCAGGGTGTGGCAAGACTACCTTGCTAAAAATGGTTAATAAACTTATTATTCCGGATAAGGGTGCTGTTTATGTGAGAGGTAAAGCCCTTGAAGAATGGGACACTATTAAGCTGCGCAGAAGCATAGGATATGTGATTCAACAAATCGGCTTATTACCTCATATAACCATTGAAGATAATATTAATTATGTTCTGTCTATTAGCAATGGGAATAATTATCCCAAAAAGAGAGCGAAAGAACTCATACAGCTGGTCGGTTTGACTCAAAATTATCTAACCAAGTATCCAAGGCAATTAAGCGGAGGCCAAAAACAAAGAATTGGTGTAGCAAGAGCACTAGCAGCTGATCCTGATATTATCTTGATGGATGAGCCCTTTGGTGCTGTAGATGAAATTACTCGTACGCAGCTGCAAGATGAATTTGTTGAGATTCAAGAAAAGCTTAAAAAAACAATTCTCTTAGTGACGCATGATATACAAGAAGCCGTTAAACTAGGGACTAAAATTGTGTTGTTGAATAATGGCAAAATAGAGCAAGTTGGATCTACAAAGGATTTGGTATTTAATCCTAAATCTGATTTTGTTAAAAGCTTTTTAGGGATTAAAGGATTTCAAGCAACTCTAAATAGAGAAGTAATGAAGCATGCTTATGAGAGGTTACTGTCAAGTGAAGATACAATTGAGGACTTCTATCGTAAATTTGAAGGATAATGTGTGAAATAAATCATGAAATGAGGCAGGTAGAATGAGAACGGATAACACAATATCATTGATTGGCAGGGTTAGGGGGCAAGCGAATAAATTAATATATAGAGAGCTGCATGATCGTGGACATAAAGGGTTAGCGCCTTCCCATGGTAATGTTCTTGCTGTGTTACTATCTAAAGGTGAAATGACAAAGACGGAAATATCCAATGCAATTGGCAGAGACCGCTCTACGGTAACCGTATTATTAAAGAAGTTAGAAAAAAATGGTTATATAGCAACCAGGGTCAATGATGAGGACAGTCGATCTGCTATTGTGTATTTAACGGAAAAAGGAGAAGCTTTTCGTGAAGGGTTTGCTGAAATCTCTGAAAAAATATACGACATACAGTTTAGAGACATGACAGAAGAACAAATCACACAATTCAAATCATGTCTTGAGATATTATATACAAATTTTAAGTCTATAAATGAATAAAACAAAAAAGGGACGGTTCTTTTTGTTTGGTTTCTCGTAAAACTTCATATTAATCGGCGTTGAAAGCATAAATATTGTTTATAGTCCAAACAAAAAGAACCGTCCCAAAACAACCAAAACAACAAAACAACAAACGATTTATCGCTGTACTCTTCCGGAACCATCTCCGCCCATTAGAATTTCTACTTCTTTAGCCGTTACTTGATTGAAGTCTCCCTCAATGGTGTGTTTTAAACAAGACGCTGCAACCGCAAATTCTATTGCTGTTTGAGGTTGCATTTTAGTGACCAGGGTATGCAAAAGTGCGCCTACAAAGGAGTCACCTCCGCCTACTCTATCAACAAGCTGAATATCATATTTCCTTGAAAAGAAACTTTGTCCATTGGTATAAAGCATTGCCGACCAACCATTAATGCTGGCAGAATAACTTTCTCTAAGTGTAATGGCTACTGTTTTACATCCATATATTTCTTCAATGGATTTAGCAACAAAGGTATATCCGTCTCTGTTAATTTTCCCAGCAGTAACATCCGTGTTTTTAGCATGTAAGCCTAACACTTTTTCGGCGTCTTCTTCATTCCCAATGCATACGTCAACATATTGTAATAATTCTGTCATGACAGTTTTGGCTCTTTTTTCACTCCAAAGGCTTTTTCTATAATTCAGATCACAGCTTACGGTAATACCTTTTTCCTTACATGTCTTAAGGGCTTGACGTGTAATCTCAGCACATTCATCAGAAAGAGCAGGTGTAATTCCTGTTGTATGAAACCATGTTGCACCGTCCAATATTTTATTCCAATCAAAATCTTTTGGATCAGCCATACTGATGGAAGAATATTTCCGATCGTATATGACTTTAGATGGACGTTGAGATGCACCTTTCTCAACATAATACATACCAAGTCTTTCGCCACCAATGACGATATCAGCAACATCAACATTATAACCTCTAAGGTTTCTAAGCACCGATTTTCCTAAATCATTATCAGGTAATTTTGTAACAAAACCAGCATGTTCCCCGTAATTTGCAAGGGAAACAGCAACATTTGCTTCTCCACCCGCAAAAGTCACATCAAAACTATTGGCTTGAACAACTTTTTTATAGCCAGGAGGACAAAGTCTTCCCATAATTTCACCAAAACATACTATCTTACTCATATTATGAAATCTCCTTCATCTTTTCAGAAAATGCTTTCGCAAGTTTTGTTATTTCATCAAATTTATTACTATCAACCAACTTTTTATTTACCAAACAAGAACCGACACCAATACCTGCCATTCCAGCTTTTATGTAGTCTACAAAGTTATCTTTATCTATTCCACCAACAGCCAGCATAGGTATATGGCTTATTGGGCCGCGAATAGCTTTAATGTAATTGTATCCTAGACTTTCAACAGGGAATACTTTTACAAAATTGGCTCCCTGTTCATAAGCTTCAGCAATCTCAGATGGCGTGAAAACCCCGGGTATTGAAACCGCACCGAGCTC
>JAKSCF010000505.1 GCA_022360735.1 Clostridia bacterium | reverse complement strand
TTTATGCTAACGAAGGTATGATCATTACCACTACGGCAAAGCTTTACGAAGAGGCAGAAGCAAGCCTGGAAATCATAAAGGTAACCCATTTTGATACCCCTTTAGGGAAAGTATTAATATGCAAGGTGAAGGAAAATGGGAATGTTCAAATAGCAGGCCCAACCAACACCAGTGATATTAAAGAAATATGTTGCGATATGCTGGGCTTTGGGATAGACACAGTCATCATTGATGGTTCTATTGACCGAAAAGCTTCTGCATCTCCTCTCATCTCTGATGCTGCAATCTTAGCAACCGGCGCGGTCCTGAGCAGAGATATCAATAAAGTGGTAGAGGAAACAGCTCATGTTGTAGATTTGTATAATTTGCAGCAATTGGAAGATGATTTCCTAAAAAATACCATTTTATATGAGGAAAACGTAAACCGTTTACTTGTTGTTGATTATGAATTCAATATTTTTCAAATAGAGTTAGAAACAGGAATTAGCAATTCTGATTTTATCAATGAAAAAATAGATGAAAATATTCGATACGTTTATATACCCGGTGCTTTAACCTTTAGCACTCTAATGAATATAGATATAAAGAAGTTTAAAAATGTTACTTTTATTATTAAGGACGGAACGAAAGTATTTATCAACCCAGGGAAATGGCAAACTTTGAAACGTCAAGGCTTTAATGTAAGAGTGCTTAACAAAATTAATTTAATTGGTATAACTTTGAATGCATATTCTCCAAAAGGCTACTTCTTTAATCCGGGCGTGTTGATGGAGAAGATGAAAAAAAGTATTAAAGACATCGATATTGTAGATATTTATTTTGGTGGTGAAGTGTAATGAGGTTTATGGATAAGGATTTATCAGCAAAAATGGAATATATCTTTAATAAGGTTGAAGTTCTGACACCGTACGGATTAAGAAATAAGAAGAGCATGAAGCCTTATAAACCGGGGCAGGAAGACAAACTCATCCAAGAGCACATGGAAGTTGCTATCGTCAAATCGTTAATCGAAGATGATAAAAAACGTTCTCAAAAGATTATTGAAATTTTAGCTCATGTGAAAGATATTACCACTTCTGTTGAAAGGTCAAAACAAGAAGTACTGACTGAAATTGATATTTATGAAATTAAAAACTTTCTATTGCAACTTGTTGAAATAGAAAAATTAATTAAAGACATTGTTAAAATACTTCCCAATGATATGCATGTCTATGGCATACCATCTCTTATGAAAATATTAGATCCTAACGATGAAAAAATGGGTACATTTTATATTTATGATGCTTATTCTAAGCAGCTTGAATCTCTAAGGAAAAACAAAAAAATAACGGAGCAAAAGATCAATACTGAAAGGCAAAATATAAAGAAGATTTTAGACGAAGAATATAGTATCTCAGTGACCCCAAAAGGTGAAGTTCACATTATAAAAGATAATGAAACGCAAATTGAACGTGTTAAAGGGATACCTTTTTTATATTTTTATTCTGAAAGTTACTTACACTATATTTATGCCATTAAAGAAACTCAAGAGATTCTGGCCTTCAAGGCACAGCTGGAAACCATCAAACATCAGATAGAGGACGAAGAATATAGAATTAAGCAGATGATTTCTAAAGAAATTTACAGCTATTATCAAGATTTGAAAAAAAACATGCTGCATCTTGGAAATCTTGATTTTAGAATGGCAAAAGCAAATATGGCCATTAATACAAATGCCATACAGCCAAAGATTAATAAAAAGCATCAAATAAAAATTTTAAATGGCAGACATTTAGAAGTTGAAGAAATGCTGAATAAGAAAAATGAAGTGTATATGCCCATTAGTATCAGCTTGGAAAAAGGTGTAACGTGTATTACCGGTGCTAATATGGGCGGCAAAACCATTACGTTAGAATTGACCGCTATCACTGCAGCCATGGCTCAATACGGTCTGTTTGTTCCATGTAAAAATTTAGAAATGGGTTTAAGCAATTATATATTTACGAATATGGGAGATCATCAATCCATTTCAAGAGGTCTAAGCAGTTTTGGCGGTGAAATAGAAGATATTCAACGTGCATTAGAAAATAGAGAAGACAGAGGTCTATTACTCATTGACGAATTTGCCTCTGGAACCAACCCCTTTGAAGGATGGGCGATATCCAAAGGGCTCATAAAATATATGAACCACAGAAATGACATTACGGTAATGACGACACATTATGACCGGATAGCAACGGATAAAGCCGTTGTAAATATGCAGGTAATGGGTTTATCAAGAATAGATTACGAAAAGCTAAAAAGAGAAATTGAATTTGCTCAAAAGAAAGATAAACTCAGAATCATAAGAAAATATATGGATTATAGATTGAAGAAAATAAACACCACAAATGATGTTCCTAAAGATGCATTAAAAATTGCAGCCTTAATGGGATTTGATAAGGAAATAATCGAAGAAGCCGAAAAACAATATAACTCAAACTTACTAGATGATTAGTAGGAGGTCAGGAATGAACAAATTAAACTTAAATCCAAGCGTTATTGACAGCGCTCGTAACTCAGCAAAAAATATTGCTGATGATATGCAAAATTTTATTGATCGACATTCAACCGATACAATTGAAAGGACCATTTGCCGTCTTTTAGGTATAGATGGTGTAGATGATATAGAAAAGCCGCTGCCCAATGTTGTGGTGGATAATATAAAAGCAGGCGGCGGAATTTCTCAGGGAGCGGCATTTTGGATAGGCAATGCCATTTGTCAAACCAATTCTACCCCCCAAGAAATTGCTGAAAAGATTAGCAGAAATGAATTGGATATTACGAAACTTAAGATTGCCGGTAAAGACGAAATCGTAAAGGCTATTATGCCTATAGCAAAAGATACCGTTAGAAAAATTGCCGGTATCAAAGAATCCAGAAATCAATGGATAGAAGAAATAGGGGAAGGTAATAAACCTTACTTATATGTAATCGTTGCAACAGGCAACATTTACGAAGATGTGATTCAAGCCCAAGCAGCGGCAAGACAAGGTGCGGATATTATTGCGGTTATTCGTACAACAGCACAAAGCTTGTTGGATTATGTACCATATGGTGCAACGGTAGAAGGGTTCGGCGGCACCTATGCGACTCAAGAAAACTTCAAGATCATGAGAGCTGCATTAGATGAAATTGGTAAAGAAGTCAATCGTTATATCAGACTTTGCAACTATTGCTCAGGATTATGCATGCCGGAAATTGCAGCTATGGGCGCAATGGAGAGATTAGATGTTATGTTAAACGACGCGTTATACGGCATTCTATTCAGAGATATTAATATGCAAAGGACCATTGTGGATCAATTTTTTTCAAGAGTTATCAATGGTTTTGCAGGTATTATGATTAATACAGGTGAAGACAATTATTTATGCACTGCAGATGCAGTAGAAGAAGCACATACGGTATTGGCTTCTCAATTTATTAATGAGCAATTTGCAATAAAAGCGGGAATTCCTGAAGAACAAATGGGATTAGGTCATGCCTTTGAAATGAATCCTAACTTAGAAAATGGACTGCTGTATGAATTGGCACAAGCTCAAATGGCTAGAGAGATTTTCCCCAGAGCATCGCTGAAATATATGCCCCCCACTAAATTTATGACAGGCAATATATTCAAAGGTCATGTTCAAGATGCATTGTTTAACCTAGTAGCTATTACTACTGAACAGTCTTTGCAATTATTGGGTATGCTGACAGAGGCGATTCATACACCTCATTTGCAGGACAGGATGCTTTCTATTGAAAATGCTAAATATATTTTTAATAATGCTAGAGACTTAAGCAGTGAAATTGAATTCAAACAAGATGGTATCATTCAAAAAAGAGCTCAGGAAGTTTTATCAAATGCAGAGGCTTTATTAAAAGATATAGAAGAAGAAGGACTGTTTTCAACGATTGAAAAAGGAAAATTTGCAGGCGTTAAAAGACCTAAAGATGGTGGAAAAGGATTAGAAGGTGTTGTTCAAAAAGGAGAAGCGTATTTTAATCCGTTTATTGATTTGATGTTAGGTGGTGAAGATTTATGGCGAT
>JAKSCF010000111.1 GCA_022360735.1 Clostridia bacterium | reverse complement strand
TTGGATTTCTTTTGCTATTGAAGCAAAAAAGGTACCTGCATCCTTACTTTCTCCTTCTAAGAAAGAAGAAACAATCATTGCAGGAAGCCCCATTTTTTCACAGATTTTTTTTGCATAAATGCAAGAGTCCGGCAGTGTATTCAATAGAAAGTATGTGTTATCCGGAAATGCTTTTGGTGTTTCCCCTTCCGGTCCAATGTTCATCAAATAGTTCACAACACTTTTGGGTAAACGACGTTCTACATTTCTATTTCGAATAACATTTCTCGCATCTTCTAATGTGGTTTTATCCGGTCCGATTGGTGTACTGGCATATTTTTCATATGGCACTCCAATATCGGCAGTTGCAGGGTTTCCAACTGCATCACTGATCCCAAAACCTATTAATTCGGCACCAGCATCTTGAATTTTTTTGGCCAGCATGCCTCCGTTAAGCTGAGAGATATGACGACGAATTGCATTTATTTCATAAATCCCCGCTCCGGATTTCAGCATGACGTCTGTGGTATCAATTTCATCTTGTAACGAAATGCCGTCTATTGGACAGCTCATAAGGGCTGAACTTCCTCCACTTATTACAACTATGAACAAATCGTCCGGACCCGCGTTATCTACAATTTCAATAATTTTCTTAGATGCTAAATAACCGGTTTCATTTGGCAGCGGATGACCCCCTACGTATACTTCCGTATTGCGAAAAACATCTGTATCTTCTGCAACCTTGACTATAGCAATCCCTTTTGTTAAGTAATCCCCAAGTATTTCATCGATTGCCATGGCCATATGATTACATGCCTTTCCTGCACCAAACAAATATACATTGTTCTTTTTTGACAGGTCCCATGATTTTTTACCAATATGCAATATACTCTCTTTCATGTGTGTAATGCTTTTTATTCTTTCATAAGAGTCCAACATCTGAAGTGTTTTATCTGCAATATCCAATACAATTTTTCTGGACTCAATATCTCCATGGGAGAGCAGTTCTTCAGCATTTTTAATTTTCTTCATGATTAATAACCTCCACCTACAATTGGTTTTTTGAACAGTAGCAGCTGAGTATACCAGCTGCTACTGAAGTTCCATTGTTCTATTACCTATCAATACATATACATATTATTTTTGATATGGTTCATCCCAAAGGCGAAGCTTTTGACCTAGCTGTTTTTTTATAGCACTTTCATACATTGCATGTCCCCAACCTATATCGAATACGGACATGCCGCAAGCTATGAAAATAATGCGTTCATCATCATGCACTCTTCCGCAATTGTTGCCTAAAATAGCATCTCCCAATCCGGTGGAATCTTTAAGCTGAGGAAGCTTCCCCTCATCAATAAGACTGTACAATGGGCCGCCAATAACGCTGCTATAATATTTTTCTTTATCGCCTGACGCAATGGCGTCTTCAACATATGCTTCATGAAGTGGTGTATGATCATAAACTATTGTGCTGTCTAACCAGAAAGATTCATCTGTATTCACGGGACCTGAAACAAGTATGGCAGCACCTTTTTTTATCCAAGAATCTTTAAATCTTAATGGTTTTAATCTAGAAGCAGCAACCGTGATAATATCCGCTCCGGTAAAACCTTTCTCAGCCGAATCCACTCCCACACCTTCTATTCCATACTCATGAGATGCCCATTTTGCAAACTCATTTGCTTTAGCTAAGAAAAGATCGAAACACACCACTTTCTTAATATCAGTCATTTGAGTCATTATCGCTGTGAAAGCCGCTTTGTTAATAGGACCGCAACCAATTACTGAAATAACTTCAGCATTCTTACAAGCCAAATGCCTTGCAGCAACCCCGGGAACAGCACCTGTTCTTGCTGCACTCAATAGGTTGGCAGACATTAAGGATAACGGCTCTCCCGTATCTTTATCATTTAACATTAACGTCAGTACTGAACGAGGTAACCCTTTAGATATGTTTGTATGATTCGATCCGTACCATTTATTTCCGCAAACGTCGTATTTCCCGCCAAGGTATCCGGGCATAGTACCAAACCTTCTATCAGGACCGGCTACAGGCATATTCGGAAACTTTGATTTTTCCGGAAAAGAAATTACCATACCATGATTATTGTGGTTACTGCCACCCATTAGGTAGTCGCCTTCTGCCAGAAGTTTAAATACGCTTTCACATACATCCACACACCAAGCAGCATCTAATACGCCGGCTTTAATCATATCTGGCTCAGATAAATACAGAAATTCAGTTTGTGTGCTCATAGTCTTATTTCTCCTTTCGTCCTAACACTATCTATAAGAGATATTACAATTCCCATTATCAGAATAGTTTTTTTGTATAGGCACTATCCTCCTTCAAATTTCAGCTATTGTAACTACGCGTATACGCTGTAAATGAATTCATTCTTTCCTCAACTTCATTATATTTAGGGCAAAAATAAAACTCAAAGGAAAGCATATTTCCTTTGAGTTTTTTGAGAACACAGATGAATTTTTATGAAAAAATTAAGAATTAATTCTAATTTTGAGAATCAAATTGTACGATTTCTATAATGTCATATTTCTTTAGTTTCCTGTAAAGGGTCGCATTACTTATCCCCAATTCTTTTGCAATTTGTTTTTTGGCTTCTGTGGAATTTCCAAAAGCATTTAGCGCTTTAATTATGGTTTCTTTTTCTATCTTTTCAAGGTTGTATTGCCCTGCATTATCATTAATCCGCCAATCTTGCAATTTATTTGGCAGCTCTTTTACACCGACTAAATGATTTGTATTATGGGTACTTACAATGAAACTCATAACGTTTTCAATTTCACGTACATTCCCTGACCAAGCATATTTTGTAAATACTTCATATACACCTTGACCCAGCTTAACCTCTTTTCCTTCTAAGCGATTATATTTTTCTAAAAAATAGTTTGCTAAAAGTATGATATCACTTTTTCTTTGCCTCAAAGGAGGAATCGTTATAGAAAAAGTTTCCAAAGAATAATATAAATCTTTTCTGAATTCCCCATGGTCTACCATACTTTTTAAATTTTTACTTGTGGTAGATATAATTCTAAGGTTATATTCTTTCTGTTTTTTTAAAACGTTCATTAACCTGCCCTGAAGCCTTAAAGTCAAATCTCCGATTTCATCAATAAACAGAGTTCCGCCTTCGGCCAATTCCACTTTGCCAATTTCCGTATCACTTGATAACAGCAAACTGTCCCCAAACAACTCTTTTTCAACAATTGTATCAACGGTTCCACCACACATTACGGAAACAAATGGCCTGTTTTTTCTAAAGCTTTCATTGTGTATGGCTCTAGCCAAAACTTCTTTTCCAGTACCGGTTTCCCCACAAATCAATATATTAGCATCACCGGCTGAAAATATTTGGCACTGTGCCTTAACTTTAATAAAATTTTCATCATT
>JAKSCF010000112.1 GCA_022360735.1 Clostridia bacterium | reverse complement strand
TTTTACAACCCACACTATTAAATTTCTTAAGATAAAATATAACCGTAAGGGCGTATTGCATGCGCCCTTTTATTATAATAAAATTAATGTATAGATTAAGAAAAAAATCACAGATTTCATGTAAAAAATTTTTGATTGAGATTTTCAAATATCAATGAACATTAAAGGAGAAATAGTAAATGTTAATACAAACCAAATACTTTGGAGAACTTGAAGTAGATCAAGCAAAAATAATCACTTTTCCAAAGGGTATATTAGGATTAGAAACATTCAAGGCATATGCCGTATTTGAAATGTTGGACAACCCAAAGTTCAGATGCCTTCAAAGTATAGAAGAAACCCAAGTTGCTTTTATTTTAGTTAACCCTTGGGATTTCTTTAAAGACTATGACATAGACATTTCAGATGAAGAACTCAAAACCATACAGGTAAAATCCATAGAACAGATTGTTGTTTTTAATATAGTTACTTTCCAAGAAAATATAATGGAGAGTACAGCCAACTTGCTAGCACCTATCATCATCAATACCGATACAAAAGAGGCAGCTCAAATCGTACTAAGAGAAGACCAGTATACCACCAAGCATCCAATCTTTCATCAAAAGGAAGGTGAATAACATGCTGGTCTTAACAAGAAAAAATAATGAAAGCATCATGATTGGCAGCCATATCAAAATCAATATCATCCAATGCGAGGACGGAAAAGTAAAGCTGGGGATAGAGGCGCCTAAAAACATCAAAATACATCGTGAAGAAATATTTAACACCATAATAGAAGAAAACAAAAAAGCCAACCAAATTCTTCCCAATACCCTACCCCAATTAAAAAACCTATAGCAAAAAACTTATTCCCTAAAACACAGAATAAGTTTTTTAATTTATTTGCTTTAGTAACATTTCACAACCTCCCAGAAAAAAAATTTAAAAACCTCCAAAAAAAATTAAAAAAAAACAAATGACAACCGATATATAAATATAGGACCAAAAAAATTGTAAAGGCCTTTACAAAACAACTATGGCAAGGATGCCAAAATAAAATTCAAGGAGGAAAACAAAATGAGAATTAATCACAATATTGCAGCTTTAAACACATACTCAAGATTAAACCAAGCCAATGTATCTCAAAGCAAATCTTTAGAGAAATTGTCTTCAGGACTAAGAATCAACAGAGCTGGCGATGATGCTGCCGGCCTAGCCATCTCAGAAAAAATGAGAGGTCAAATCAGAGGATTGGACCAAGCTTCCAGAAATGCTCAAGATGGTATTTCAATGATTCAAACAGCAGAAGGTGCTTTAAATGAAACTCACAGCATTCTTCAAAGAATGAGAGAACTATCCGTTCAATCTTCTAACGGTACTAACACAGATACGGACCGCCAAAACATCCAAGATGAAATTGATCAATTGGCTACAGAAATTACTAGAATATCTACTGATACAGAGTTTAATACAAAGAAGCTTCTTAATGGCGATATGGGTAAGACATATGCGATAGCTGCTA
>JAKSCF010000389.1 GCA_022360735.1 Clostridia bacterium | reverse complement strand
CATTTTCTCTTCTATTTTATCTTTTATCTTCCACCAGCTTGTGTTCCAATTGCAAAATACTGTATCTTCTTTAGGCGCTCTACCTATTATTCTTTGTAAAACGATATCTGATTTTAAATATTCTAAAAAAAGGATAACCCGATTGACATAAGCCTCTAATGAAATGATTTCAATCTCTCCCTTTTCATACAAACGGCACAAAGGCGTATTCTTTTCTATATATAATGCATGGAGCTTTACCTGGTCTATTGATAAAGCAGATAAAATTTTAGCATTTTCTATAACATCCTCTTCATCGTCCCAAGGTAAATTAAGAATAACATGAACGCAAATTGAAAATCCGGCTTTCTTTATCCTCATGACTGCATCAATAAATTCAGCAAGAGTATGTCCTCTGTTAATCTTTTTTAGAGTATGATAGTTAACGGTTTGCAACCCCAGTTCAATATTAATTTCCTTATTGTATTTGCCGGCTATGCCTTGAAGCATGCTTATATACTCATCTGAAATACTATCCGGTCTTGTTGAAAAAGATATCTCTTTGACATCTTCTATACAAGCTTCTTCTGTATAGGATAACAATTGATCCAAAGGCAGGTATGTATTTGTAAAGTTCTGAAAATAGGCAACAAACTTATTGGCCTTGTACTTATTTTGAATATACGATATATTCTGTTCTAACTGCTCTCTAACTGAAAGTTCATTAGATAGATTCTCAAAACCTGCCCCCTTTTCACCACAGAAAATACATCCCCCCTCAGCAATATTCCCATCTCGATTAGGACATGTCACAGGAATATTGATGGGTATCTTATATACTTTCTCACCATATTTATTTTTCATATATTCCGCATATGTATAGTATCTCATTATAAAACCTTCCATATGATTATTTTTGACTGTAAGTTGATCCATTAAAACCTAAATAAAAAAGTGCATAACTAAGATGCACTTCATAAAAAATATTATATTTTAATAATTGTTTTTCTAGGTGGCATCTAGTATAGGAATACAGCCTACTTCACCTTAGCAGGAATTACTTCAATCGCTGCTCTATTCTTTATCTTTTTCATCAAGTTCTTAACCACATCATTTTTTTGATTTGTCTCACTTGATTCTCCAAGAACGATATGGGTTATGTTATTTTTTTCAGTTAAATCCATTAGGGTTTTAGGCACATCATTAGATCTTATAACCGTAAGATTTGCACCATATTCTTTAGATTTTTCAAATAAGTACTCCAGCGCTTCTCCTTCTTTGGAGTTCCCAAGAAAGTTAAACCCATATTTTGCAACATGTATTACAAACAGTTCACCTTCCTCGTCGCCTAAGAAATCTGCTCCTTGCTTGATTAATCGGTCACAAGTTTTTTGTTGAGTAACACATACCATTACATTTTTCATTAGCAACACCCCTATAGTAGTCTTAAGCAGGCGGTAAAACACACTACACTACTTACTTCTATTATACAATAGTGCTGTTTTAAATACCACATAAATTATTACTTTCATTGTCAGATAAAATGACAAATTGTCTCAAAAAAACAACTAAATAATTTACTACGTACATTTTGATTAAAAAATTTCTTCCATATAAGATAATATCGTTGACAAAAGAAGTCAATAAAAAATATACGAGGCACAGCCACTTACCATATTGAACTCTCTAGAATTATTGTAATATTTTGTAAAATTTTATCAATTGTTTTTTAAAAAGCAGTTATTGTCACGCCTAAATCAGTGCTGATTCCAGTAAAACTGCTTCATTATCGGCATAAATCTTATCAAATTGAGAAATGGGTAATGGGTTAACACCTAAACCTCCCTCTACGGTATAACCCGGTCTTCCAAAATCTTGTATAAACCAGTCTTTATAGCCTGCATAAGATGTAAAACCAACCGCTTCGGCCAGCGCGTATCCACTAATTTCAGCTAATCTCTCGCCAATGATTCTAGCTTCTTCAGTCGCCATATCTTGAAAATCCCAAAAGATAACTTCTCCTTGGGTATGGTATGCCAATACCAATCGTGGGTCAATCTGTTCTGTGAAGTCGCCTACAGCTCTTGATTCTGGCTCAGAGAATGGTGCATCTCCTGAAAATCTGGTAGGGCCAGGTCCGGTAACGCCTACCCCCGCTTCTCCTTCCTTAGATTCTTCCCAACCAGCAGGATAGTTATGATTTAGGTCCACACCTTTTATGTTAGCCTGCCAGTTCTCAGAAAAATCAGTACTCCCGTCATTCCACTCAATCAAGTCATCGTAATATGGATTATCTTCCGATAGTCCATTGAGCACCAAATCAATGCCATCTGGATTCACCATGGGTACAATATAAATGCTGCTGGTTTCCCAAATGTTATCTAAATCATATCCTTGAATATCTTGCCCTTGAGTATAATTGATGAGAAAATTTTCTATAAATTTCATAAGTATCGGCGCCGTAATCCATTCCAAACTGTGGTGCGCACCATTATAAAAAACAGTGTTTTCGCCTGTTCCAAGCCGGATATAATACAAATCCCGACCCAAAACACTTTGACCGATTGAACCAACTTCTAAGAATGGATATCTAGCCTGCAATCCTTTGATGTCACTTTCCAATACGTCATAAGAATAGTTGATATTAGTGTCTACTACTTCATACCCATAAGGTGCTATGATTTCATCTCCTACTTGCAAGTTATATGGATTAATATCTGGATTTGCTATTACAATTTTTTGTACTGTTGTGCCAAATTGATTTGCTATTTTATATAAACTGTCTCCTGGTTGAATAACGTATGTGACATAGCCTAAGAAAAAAGGCCTTAAGGCTTCACAAGTAGCTTCATCTATTTCCCCAGTTGGACTAAGACCATTAAAAGATTGAAACTGCCGAACAGCATCCGCTGTCATAGGACCATATATGCCATCCACTTCTCCCGGGTTATATCCTATTTTTTGTAGAAGTGCTTGCAAAGCCATGATGAAAGTCGTATTCCACTCACAATTCACGAGTAAATCCTCCTTGTTCATTTAGTAATTATATAACTATGTATACTCTTTTTGCCTCGTAGAATTGACTATTATCGAACATACTTTTAAAGTTAAATCAAAAAAACAAAAAAAGTCTGATAAAAGCGCCTGCCACTTTCATCAGACTTCTATAATCAAACTTTTTCTAGCTAAGTACTGTGTATTCTTTTACACGTTCCGGCAATTCCTTCATAGTTGAACTAATGCTTACTATAAATTCAACATTGAATTTTTCTCCTATTTTTGCAAGTTTATCTAAAAACTTTGGTACGTCATTCATGTGAATATTAGCATGCTTTAGCAAACTATCAATGTATATCGTATCAATGTCATGATTTGAAGATAATATGCCATAAATAAAACCATTATAAGTAGCAATATCTTCAATATCATAATCTTCAAGGCTTACAAATCGAATATTATAATGCAGATTACACATTAACCTACTGTCCTTATTTATAAAAACAACACTACCATCACTAGTATTATTGCTGTCATTTGCCATATCAATCATTCTTTTAGTTTTTCCACTACCTTTGATACCAACAAATAATCTGACCATTGGAACCGACCTCCCTATTATTAATTGTTAATTTTATTATACAAAATCACAATTACTTTTTCAAAGTATTTAAGAAAATTCTTAACATTAATTTTTTATATGCCTTCTTCTTAATTGTCCACATGCAGCATCAATGTCTTCTCCCAGCTCTCTTCTAATGGTAGCGTTGATGCCATTCTTTTCTAATACATCCTTAAAATGCATAGCTGCTGCTCTTGTAGAGCCTTTATATTGCATCTCTTCTACATTATTAAGGGGTATTAAGTTAACATGACATAACATGTTTTTTAATAAACCGGCCAGCTGTTCAGCATTTTCTTTAGAATCGTTTAAGCCTTCTATCAATGCATACTCAAAAGTAATTCTTTTATTGGTTAAAGAAATGTATTGTTGACACACTTTCATAAGTTCTTCAATGGGATACTTTTTATTAATACTCATAATCTTGTTTCGGATATTATTATTTGGTGCATGGAGGGAAATAGCTAATGTCACCTGAGGCATTTGTTTTGCAAACTCTATTATCTTTGGAAGTATGCCACAGGTAGAAATTGTAATATTTCTAAGACCAATATTTAAGCCCTGATCATTATTAATAATTTTTAAAAACTTGAGTACCTCTTCAAAGTTTTCAAAAGGTTCACCGCTACCCATAATAACGACATTAGAAATTCTTTTTGATACATCATTTTGAATTTGAAGCACTTGCTCAAGCATCTCAGAAGCATGAAGATTTCGTTTAACGCCTCCTATTGCAGAGGCACAAAAAGAACAACCCATTCCGCATCCCACTTGAGAAGAAATACATACTGTACTCCCATGTTTATATTCCATATAAACACTTTCAATTATATGATCATCTTTTAAGCCAAAAAGATACTTTCTCGTGCTATCTTCTTTGGAGATCATAATTTGTTTATCTGAAATATTTTCTATATAACAATACTCTTTTAATTGATTCCTTAGAGATTTTGAGAGGTTTGTCATTTCCTCAAAATCATACACACCTTTGTACAGCCAAGAAAAAATTTGGCGGGCTCGAAATTTCTTCTCATCAAATTGTTCCATTAAGTTTTCTAATTCTTCAAGTGTATAATTTTTAAGGTTAATTTTCTCCATAATGTATCCCGTTTATATTTCATTTAACAATTCATCGTTAACTTCAATTTTATATTGTTTTCTTAATTCTTCAGTTTTTTGGGAAAAGGCAACATTTCTTTTTTGTCCTAATAAATAGTCACTGATTTTATTTCTAACTTGTTCATATTTAAGATTTTCCGGTTCTTTTTTTTCTATAAGCTTTACTATATGATAACCAAACTGGGTTTTAACTATGCCACTAATTTCACCAGGATTTAAATTTAATGCAGCCTCTTCAAACTCGGGCACCATTTTTCCTCTTGAGAAAAATCCCAAGTCTCCACCATTAGCTTTTGATGGACATTTTGAATATACTTCAGCTGTTTTGGCGAAATCTTTTCCTTCTTTTATTTCCTTTAATAGTTTTTCTGCTTCTTCTTCGCTGTCTACAAGTATATGGCTGGCTCTAGCCGTCTCTTCAGTTTTGAAATTTTCTTTGTGACCATCATAAAATACACGAATTTCTTCTTCAGTCAGCTCTACACCATTCAATATTTTATTGATGCCGTATTCTTTAAGTTTAACTGCCTTTAAATTTTCCATCTCCGTAATAAATGCTTCCTCTTGATCGTATTTGTTTTCTATTGCATTTAAATACACCATCTCTTGTATAACCATTTGATTTAATAAGCCTTTTTTTCCATCAATCGTTTTTAATGCTTCTTGATGTTCTTTAGGCGAATATATCAATGCTTTTTTTACATCCTCTAAAGTAATCTTTCTGTCGTCTACTTGTGCTACTATTTTGTTTTCCATTCTGTCTACCTCCGATATTTTAACTTATTCCCTATTATACATGAAAAGCATACGTGTCTATACCTTTTCTAGAAAATAAAATTAAAATCCAGATTATTTACGGAAACTGCTAAAAAGATACAAGTATTTTGGAATTTATTGATTCTATAATTTTTTTGCTGTACTTGGTTAGCACAGTAGAAAAATTAACTGAAAAACTCTAACCAATTAAAGATTGGAGAGTTTCTGTATGAGACCTGCAACGTAATCGAACTGAAAAAT
>JAKSCF010000115.1 GCA_022360735.1 Clostridia bacterium | reverse complement strand
TCCAGCCATTTCAATAGCTTTTGTATTTACCCATACGTTGTGCTGACAAAACGATTCAAGAACAATTGGCTTGTTGCAGCAAACCTCGTCCAGTTCATGTCTGGTGGGCAGGTCCCAGCTATTACCTCCGAACACAGATAGGCTCCAGCCAGTTCCGCGAATGATGGGTTCTTCCTGATGCTCTGCAATATATTTTGTAAGCCGCTCTTTAAAAATATTTATGACGGTTTCCCGAGTATCCTTTTCTTTCGGAAAAACATTGAATAAATCACAGGCAATAATCGAGCTTGCAGTAAATGATGCATGGCAATGACAGTCACACAATCCCGGCAAAATGGTATTTCCTTTAGCATCAACAACTTTTGTTTTATCAGAAACAAATTTTGAAATTTCTTCATCGTTTTCCACAGCAATAATTTTACCGCCAGAAATTGCAACGGCAGTTCCGGTGTGCCTTATTAAATTAAGGCCACATGAAAGAACTTTACCGTTTTTAATAATCATATCTGCATACATATCAACCATCTCCTATACTCCAAATTTGAAGTTAAGGTATTATAACTGCATTACTGTTATAATACTTTCTTAAATCAGTTATATTTATATATTATTTTAGTATTTTTTCAAAACCTGATGTTGAGTAATCTTCTCCTTTTCTCTTCTTTTCCAGAGCTTCGCAAAGAGCATTGAAATTCTTAATGGTTACTGGATAAAAAGAGAATATAATATATGCTATTATGAACAAAAATGCTGGATATAGGGTTCCAAGCTGCAAAATACCATGAACAGCAGCATCTGACTGAATCTCAAGAGCTCCGTCATAGCCAACTACTGCAAGAAGAACCCCTGTTACCCACATAGCAATGGCTGATCCAAATTTTTGGCAGAATGAAATCAGAGCAGTCATTGAACCTTCTCTTCTCTTACCAGTTTTAAATTCATCAATTTCTATACAGTCATAAGCATAACCAATGTAAAATGTGAAAAATGAACTTGAACCAATTACAGAAGTTGCTGCAAAAATCAACATATCTGCATAGGAATTAATACCTTTGAAATAAAAGAAAAAGGATCCTATAATTGCAATCGCCATTGTAACCATCATGGTTTCCTTTTTGCCAAACTTATTACAAAACATTGTGATAAATGGTAATGTCACGACAACAAAACAAGAGTATAGTGTCCAGAATATACCTTGTTGAACGGCAGTCATTTCAGCATTATACGTCATTATATAAATAAATACCGTATTCAACATGGAGAATCCAAACAGGTAAACGACGGTAAAAAAGCAAATAATTCTATAAGGTCTGAGTTTCAAGATTTCCGCTATGATTCTGAAAAAATTTTCTTTTGATTCTTGTGCTTTTTCTTTTAACATTGTAATTGCATTCTTTTCGCAACCTTTAAGCATGAATATTCCTATTCCGCACATGACGGCCAGGAGCAGTGCAAATGCTATACCGGTATAACCCCATGCTGCTCTATCGCTATACCCCTGATTTCCGGCCCAAGCCCATATCCACATTGGTCCTGAAGAGACAAGCATTAAAAGGGGATAAGCGATAATCATGGTCATAAATCTAAGTATATTTCTTTCACCATAGTCAGCCGTCATCTCGGCTCCCAGTGAAAAATAAGGGATGACGAATGTGGTATAAAGTGTCCATAATAGTATGGATACGATTATGTAATATGCATTTTGACCCGCTCCTGCTAATTCCCACGGAGCAAATAATGCATATATTATGATTGCAAGAGGAATGACACTGTATTTCATAAAGGGTATCCTTTTTCCTTTATCACTGGTCATTCTATCTGAAAGTCCTCCTACGATTGGATCAGTAATTGCATCCCAGACCAGAGAGATACCTGTTATTGTACCTGCAAGAGCAGGTGCTACTCCTGCAATATCTGTAAGAAAATATAAGAAATAAATGTAAAACAAATTATATGGAATTGTATCTGCGGCTGTACATAAACCATATCCAATTTTAATTTTTAGAGACAATTTAGCCGGTTTAATTGCTTCCATTACATAACCTCCTTGTTTTTTAGCGATTTTCAAGGTTCTCATTGAGCCTTTTTTTTAGCTCAAGGTTTTTCATAGATCACTTTACGCTACCTTTTTTAGAGTATGAAACTAATATTGGGTACTGTACCATTAAAAAACAATACTATTATTTATTATACTTTCACCTCCTTAATATTTCCTCTAAATCTTTGTTAACTTTAGAGCTACTAGACGCACTCGGTTTTTGCTATTTAAATTTTATCACTCACTTTATGTTCTACAAAGGTGATTTAAGCTAATCCTATATGACATAATTGCTATGTTAGGAGGCGCCAGGCACAAAGCAAAAGAGTAAAACAAGTAGAATGTTTATAATTGAAGATTTTTTATCTACTACGAATGCAGAGGTGCTTTTCAAATGGATAGACTATTGCGGGAATAGCATAGCACACCCCCTAGAGACAAATGCACACCCCTTTTTATGAAATCGTTTGACATTAGATTAGGGGTGTGCATTTTATTAATTTATAGTACTGTTTCCAATAGTGCTGACTATATCTTGAAGTTAATCAACTGATTTGATTAACTCCTCTGGCGTATTATAGAAGTCATAGTATGGTTTTGGACTTCTATCCTAGTACATCCCTGTAG
>JAKSCF010000116.1 GCA_022360735.1 Clostridia bacterium | reverse complement strand
CCTGTTTGTTCACGACTTTTATAGCCCATCTGCCACCTAAATTTTCTGACCAAATGAACACAAAAAAACGAATATTCATACACCTGCATTCATTTTTCTAGTACTTTTTTGATAACCTAAATAGATAGACTGAAGTCTATCTATTCATCCCGTCTCGTGTACGCCTATTAGAAAGGTTGTTTATTTCATTCTGCGGGAGCTTTCAAATGCAAGTTCTGAACGTTCGCAATCTTTTTCTGATAAAGTCAATTGGAAACAAAGGGGACTTTCTTTCATTTTTTCAGAGGCATAACACAACCCGTTGGTTCGTGAATCCAGGAAAGGGTGGTCAATTTGTCCGGGGTCTCCAATCAGTATGATCTTAGTATGTTTTCCGGCACGTGTTATAATGCCTTTTACTTGACGAGGCGTGAGATTCTGTGCTTCATCAATAATAATCCACTGTTTGACAATAGATCTTCCGCGTATAAATGCGATGGCCTCGGTGGTGATGATATTTCTTTCAAACAGTTCATCGATTTTATCTTTTAATTCTACCTCATTCTTATATCTTTCACTACTATTGCTATCAATAAGAATTTCAAGGTTGTCAATGATAGGCCGCATAAATGGTGCTATCTTTTCTTGTTCATTTCCGGGAAGAAAACCAATCTCTTCATCCATTTTGATATTAGGGCGGCATACCAAGATTTTTCTATAACTATCATCTTTTTCATTCATAATTTTATGCAATCCTACGGCAAGAGAATAAAAGGTTTTAGCTGTTCCTGCAGGACCTTTGAATATGACTAAAGGCGCTATATCGGCATCAAGCATTAAAGCTTCTTGCATAAATTTTTGGTTAGCATTTTTAGGTGTGATACCAAAAGGGTGTTTGGAGGAATGTTGGAGACAAACGATTTCTTCACCGTTAAACCGGCCCAGAGCAGATTTGTTTTCATCACTATATGAATGAATGATTAAGAATTGGTTGACAACAAGGACAGGTTCTTGTGAACCGGCAGTTTGAGAATATTCGAAGACATCTCTTATATCTATCTTACCGGTTTCATAGAATTGGTCAATGGATAAATCATTGGTGTATACTTCAAGGATACCTCTGTATTGTTCTTCATATGAAGGGACTTGTTCTGCAAGAAAGTCTTGAACTGGAATATTTAATAAATCTGCTTTTATTCTTTCAAATATGTCTTTGGTAACAAGAAATACATTTTCGCCTTCATCCATCAGCCCCATACAAACTTTTAAAATTCGATTATCATTTTTATGATCCGGCCAACTATCCGGCAATGTTACATTTGTGCAATTCAGTTCTACCCTCAGAGTGCCTCCGCTTGGAATGGGAACCCCTTGAATAAGATCTCCTTTTTCTCTCAGCTCATCAATAAATCGTGCGGCTAAGCGTGCATTGGCACCTAACTCTGAGCTGTCTTTTTTAAATCGGTCCAGCTCTTCTAATACAATAGCAGGAATAACAATATCATTATCAGCGAAACTATTTAATGCCAGGGGGGTGTGTAAAATAACATTCGTGTCAAGAACAAAAGTTTTTTTCAAATTGCTGCCTCCTGTATACTATTAATATGTACTTATGCTTAATTTAATAGTATCATAAAACAAAAAAATGAATATATATTAAGACAATATTTTACATTAATTTTACAATAGGTGGTATCTTGTAGGGGAATATAGCCTATATCATGTGTTTTTTTCTTCTTCAAACAAAGCTGTAGAAAGGCATCTTTCTAAACTATCGGGTTTTAGACTGGAATATCTGATTCTTCTGATATTTCAGTCTCTTTATGTCCTTTTCCGTCTCTTTAAGTCCTTTGTGTTTTATAATTAACAAAACAATGTAAGGAGGAAGTTTTAGTATGAAAAAAATGCAACTGACTACAAAGATTTTTATCGGACTTATTCTTGGTATTGTAGTAGGAATGTTGCTTCAGGGAATGCCTGAAATAGCACAAAACTATATTAAACCCTTCGGCACACTGTTCCTAAATTTGATCAGAATGATCATTGTACCTCTTGTCTTTTCATCATTGGTAGTAGGTGCATCCAGCATAGGAGATCCTAAGACATTAGGCCGAATTGGAGGCAAGACCCTAGGTTACTATTTGATTACAACAGCTATTGCGGTATGCATTGGATTAGTTTTGGCTACAATACTCAAACCAGGCGCAGGATTACTCATACCGACAGATTCCGCGACAGAAGCTGCAGAAGTGCCATCGATTATTAATACGTTAATAAACATGATTCCTAGGAACCCCTTAAAAGGTCTTGTAGACGGAAAGATCCTTCAAATTATTGTATTTGCATTATTTCTTGGTGTTGGATGTACAGTTTTACCTAAAGAAAAATCAGATCCATTCATCAAATTCTTTGACAGCTTAGCCGAAATCATGTACAAAATCACTGCTTCTATTATGAGGTTGGCACCATATGGAGTATTTGCATTAATTGCACCAGTTGTATCTCAATATGGATTAGATGTTTTGATGCCTCTTAGCCAAGTTATTTTTGCTGTTTATCTTGGATGTGTTCTACATGCAATAATTACTTATTCTACTGCTGTAAGTATTTTTGCTAAAATCAATCCTATTAAATTTTTTAAAGGAATAGCTCCAGCGGCTATAACAGCCTTCAGTACCACAAGCTCTTCAGGAACATTACCGGTAACAATCCGCTCGACACGTGAAAGCCTAGGTGTATCTGAAAAAATATCATCTTTTGTATTACCCCTTGGTGCGACGATCAATATGGACGGGACGGCACTGTATCAGGGAGTTTGTGCATTATTTCTGGCACAGGTCTACGGCATTGATTTAACTCTAGGTCAAGTTATGACCATTATATTAACGGCAACCTTAGGGTCAATTGGGACAGCAGGTGTACCTGGTGCAGGATTTATTATGTTGACTTTAGTCTTACAATCTGTAGGTTTGCCGTTAGAAGGTTTGGTTTTAATTGCAGGTATTGACAGACTTTTAGATATGGCCAGAACATCGGTTAATGTCATCGGCGATTCTTCTTGTGCTGTAGTTATTGCTGCTTCAGAGCAAGAGTTAGATTACGATACAGCCAGAAAAAAGATTGAGGCTTAGTTTAAAATGAAAAGAGATATTATCGGGATAATAGGTGGAATGGGTCCAATGGCAACATTGAACCTGTTCCAAAAAATCTTGGTAAAAACACCGGCTAAATGCGATCAGGAGCATGCACATGTAATAATTGACAACAATACGAAAATACCTGATCGTACGGCTTATTTACTGCATGGCATGGAAAATCCGGAATTTGAAATATTTAATTCAGCATGCAGATTAATTGATGCGGGTGCTAATATATTAATCATGCCTTGTAACACAGCGCACTATTTTTATAATGCAGTTAAAGCTAAGATTGATCAAAAATATAAAAATATTGATTATAAATTTATAAATATGATTGATGAAACAGCAAAATTTATTCAATCGCAAGGCTGTAAAAAAATCTTTTTATTAGCTACTGAGGGAACTTATAAATCCAAAATATATCATTATACTTGCATACAATATGGTATTGATATATTAATACCTGATAAAAATAGTATCGATATTATTATGAAAGCTATTTATAACTATAAAGGAGGCATCCCAAACTACTACAAGGATGAAATGATAAAAATTATTGAGGATGCCGCATTTCAGGGGGTGTCAAAGATAGTATTAGGGTGTACGGAATTATCTATTATTTTCAGAGAATTGAATCTGCTGGATAATTCGATAGATCCTACGGAAATACTGGCTAAATCAGCATTAAAACAGATTAAAGCAGATAATCAATAGGTCATGTAGTTCAGAAAATCAATCTACATGCGATGATTATCTGCTTTTTTTGCATGCTTAATACCTTCTCGACTAGACACAAGTATTAAAGAGGGATTAAGATTGAAAATGTTTTGATCAAATGATAAAATGATATCAGATACCGTTGTGCTTTTTTGTAAAATGCTTTATATCAAGTTAAATATTGGAAAGTTGGTTGCGAGCATATGGTTAATCACAGCAGTAATAAAATAAGAGATTTGTTTATTATCAGTATGATTTCTATCTTAATGGGACAGCTTTATATAACACCTTTTGATATTAATTTTCGACTCACATTGGCTGTTTTTTTCATGTCATTATTTTTGATTTATTTTAAGACATACAGCATTATGATGATTTCAATATCTGTAGGTCTTTCTACTTTTTTATTTCGATCTATTATAGAATATCTTGGCAGTGACATACCATTTGACATAGTGGTTGTTCAATATCTTCCTGCAGTGATCTACTATTTATTTTTTGGGTTCTTTTTTAAAGCACTAAAGATAAGAGACTACCTAAATCAGCCCTTTAATTTATTTTTAAGCCTATGGGTATGTGATTCAATTCCTAATATTATTGAAGCTTCTATCAGAAGAAGTTGGTTAGTTGCACCTTTTGATGAACTGGTGATAACCATTATTTTCGTCGGTGCTCTACGGACTATTATAACTTTAATGGTTTATTACCTTGCACAGTATTATGTAAGCAGAGTTCAAAAAAATGAGCGTGAGAAATATTTTCGGGAGATTATTATCTTTATTTCAAAGCTGAAGACAGAACTATTTTTATTAAATAAGTCAAGGATTGACATTAAAAAAACTGTAGCATATGTGCACCATCATTTTGACACGACTAAAGATAAGGATAATAAAGCAGTATTTCTAAAAATTGCCAAGGATATTCATGAGATCAAGAAAGATTATCTAAGAGTGATTGCAGGTATGGATTCAATTTTTAACATAGATATAAATATCAAGTACATGAGCATTAAAGATATCCTTAACATTGTTGAAGATAATGTTTTAAAATTAATCAGTAATAGCAAAAAGAAAATCATGGTGTCGGTAACCTATGACAAAATATTCTTGACAGATGAATTCTATTCAATTATTTCTTTTTTAAATAATCTTACAGTGAATAGCATTGATTCGATTTCTTCTTATGGCAAAATTTGTATTACTACTACTTTGGAGGACGGAAAAGTGGTTTTTATTGTTGAAGATACAGGAGAAGGTATCCCGGAAGAAAGAATAGCGTTTATTTTTAAATCCGGCTATACAACAAAATATGATAATCAAACAGGAAAAATGTCCACGGGTCTAGGACTTTCTCATGTTCAAAATATTGTTAAAGAATATTTTAAAGGTACCATTGATGTGAAGTCTGAAATAAATATAGGCACAAAAATAACGGTTAAGATTCCTAAAGAGATAATAATCAGAAAGGATGATATTCGATGAAATCAATTTATATTGTCGATGATGACTTAAGTATCGTCAATATATTGAAAGATATTACATTTCATTTCTTTGAAGGTTCATTGATCGGTAGTGCATGTAATGGTTCTGATGCAATAAAGGAAATAATCGAAATAAAACCAGATGTTATATTACTAGACTATCTACTGCCTGACAGTGATGGTCTTCAAATGATTAGAGCTATAAGAAAAAAATATGACCCTGCAATTGTAATGATTTCTGAAGTTTCTGACAAGAAAATGATTGAGAAAGCTTATAATGAAAAAATTGAATTCTTTATTACAAAGCCAATCAATGTTGTTGAAGTTGTGTCAGTTATTAATAAAGTCATTGAAAATCAAGAGTTTAAAAGTACTTTGAATCAGTTTGAAATTACTTTGAATTCTTTAAAAAGTGCTTTTGTTGTCAATGATAGAAACAAAGATATTGATGAGCAAAAACTAAGGAAACTGTATAGCAAGCTTGGAATTATTGGAACCAGTGGATGTGAGGAATTAATTAAAGCAGTTATTTGGGCAAAATTACAGAACAGTAAATATTCTTTATCAGATATGTATAGATCGTTAGCTGAAGATCAAGGTAATATACAACAAGTTGATACTTTAAAAAAACGTATTGGAAGGGTTATTACAAAAGCATTCAAATCAATGGCAAGTTTAGGCATAGAAGATTATATGAATCCTGTCTTTGAATCATATTCCAGCCAGTTGTTCAATTTTGGCGAATTGAGAAAAGAAATGAAATATTTATCTGGTGAATCAAAGCAATCCGGGAAAATAAATATTAAACAATTTATAGAAAGCAGTATTGTTCTGCTTGATGAGTTTTAGGTCATTTCTTCTTCAAACAAAGCTGTAGAAAGGTATCTTTCTCCACTATCGGGTAAAATGACTACAATATTTTTTTCTTTATTTATAGGTCGTTTAGCGATTTGAGTAGCAGCGAATAATGCTGCACCGGATGAAATACCGATTAAAAGCCCTTCATTTTTTGAGACTATTCGAGATGCTTCAAAAGCATCGCTATGATTTACTTTAATAATTTCATCAATAATATCTACGTTCAGAATATCAGGAATAAAGCCGGCGCCAATACCTTGAAGCTGATGAGGTCCGGGAGCATTTCCTGAGAGAACGGCAGAATCATAGGGCTCAACGGCAACCACATTGATATCAGGATTATAGCTTTTAAGTTTTTGTCCGGTACCTGTTAAGGTGCCTCCTGTGCCCACACCTGCTACTAAACAATCAATTTGACCTTGCGTATCCGTCCATATTTCTTCTGCGGTTGTTTTCTCATGGATATGAAAGTTAGCAGGATTTTTAAATTGCTGCGGAATAAATGCGTTGGGCAGTTCTGCAGCTAATTCTTCAGCTTTTTTGATTGCGCCTGCCATACCTTCTTTTCCTGGCGTTAATACAACCTCAGCACCATAAGCTGCAAGGAGCTTTCTTCTTTCTATACTCATAGTTTCCGGTAAAGTCAGTATAATTCTATAGCCTTTGGCTGCGGCAACAAATGCTAATGCAATACCTGTATTGCCACTGGTTGGTTCAATAATGACCGTATCTTGATTGATGTGACCGGCTTGTTCTGCTGCTTCGATCATGGCATTTCCTACACGGCACTTAACACTTCCTGACGGGTTAAGATATTCTAATTTAGCAATAATCTTAGCTTGGGTTTTCATTATATGGTTATACTTTTTGAGTTCCAGCAAAGGCGTATGGCCTATTAGTTCCGTTAAATTACTTGCTATTTTCTGCATAATTATTCCTCCTATATCTATTTAATTTTACGGGCTGATGGTTGTCTAGGTCAAGTTAAACTTTAGAATTCAACGAGTTTCGCCAATTTATTATCTTGATTACTTTTACACATTATGTTATAGTTTTAGTTGAAGTTCATGGAATTGATTTTTGTTCTCTCCTTAAT
>JAKSCF010000117.1 GCA_022360735.1 Clostridia bacterium | reverse complement strand
GATGTATGCCATCCGGCTAAGCGAAAGGCAGGGCTTATTGTCACCCATAATGGTAACATTTTTGACTACGTTCATGTTGATAAAGCACATATTATGTTAAATGGTCAGATAGGGTGCTCCGGAAATCCTCACATTATCTTCAATACCATCAAAAAATATGGATATGAAGAATGTATTCACTGCATGAAGGAAGGAGTTTTATAGCTTATGAAAGCATATAATATAATGGATCAAATCAATGAGAAAATATCTAACTGGGAGCAATTTTCTACTATTTCGGATAACTTTTCATCTAATGTACTTTCTTTAGATCAAATCGGTACAACAGATGTGGCTGCGCTGGCAGAGGTAGGCGTATTTGTCAAAGAGAATAATAGGTCGGGAACGATTATTGTGCGGGATAATGATCCCTATTGTGTTCAAAACGATACTGAAGGCTTGGAAATGATGCCAATAGCAACAGCTTTAGATCAGTATGACTGGCTTAGGGATAAGTATTATTGGAAAGCGGTTCCCATGGATATTGATAAAATTACGACGCAATATGCCGGTAAAATTCAGCCACAAGGTTCTTTTATTCGAGTTAGAAGAGGTGCTAAGGTGACGCTTCCTTGTCAAGCAGCGTTTTACATGACAACTGAGAATATGACTCAGATGGTGCATAATGTGGTGATTGTTGAAGAAAACGCTGAACTGAACCTTATTACCGGCTGTGTGACACAGAATAATGTTAATTCAGGTCTGCATATTTCTGTGGACGAACAGTATATTGAGAAAAATGGAAAATTAACAAGTACTATGGTTCACAGCTGGGGTTCGGATGTGATCGTCCACCCTTGCTCAGGCATTATTGTGGAAGATGGGGGAAGGTATGAAAGCAATTATATTTCTCTGAGATCGCCTAAAAGCATTCGTAGTTATCCCAAGACTTGGCTTAACGGAAAAGGCGCTTCAGCTAAATTTCTCAGCATTGTTCTTGGTTCGAAAGATTCGATGCTTGATATGGGGGGAGATATATACCTAAATGCTGAAGATACCAGCGCAGAACTCGCCCATAGGGGCGTATGTATTGGGAGCCGGATGTATCAAAATGGTTTAATGGTTGGAAATGCTCCTTGTAAAGCACATGTGGATTGTGCCGGTATGTTGTTGGATACAGAAGAGAATGGCTTCATTGAGTCTTTACCGGGGATCAGAGCTTTGCACCCGGATGCCCAGATCAGTCATGAAGCCAGTATTGGCAAAATTTCACCGGAGCAGGTAGAATACTTGCAATCACGAGGAATGAGTGAAGATGAAGCCATTTCTTTACTTATCAGAGGTTTCTTGGATGTAGATATAGAGGGTCTGGGTACGGAACTGGATGCGCGTATTAATGAAATTATCAACCTCGGCGGACATGGTGCTTAGATAAATAACAGGGAGATTCGAAAGAGTCTCCTTTTATAATATCTTATTGAAAGTATTGAATGGTAAATTCAAATAGGGTATTCTATAATATGAAGTAAAAAATTGAGCACAGCAGTGGAAGGAGAATTATTTTGACTCATATATATGAAAACCCGTTAATTACCAGATATACTAGTAAAGAGATGGCGTCTGTTTTTTCATCCGATGAAAAGTTTAGAATGTGGAGAACCATTTGGATTGCATTGGCAGAGTCTGAAAAAGAGCTGGGTCTTAACATAACGGATGAGCAAATTGAAGAAATGAAAAAGTTTAGAGAGGACATCAATTATGAAGAAGCAAGAAAGCGTGAGAAAGAAGTGCGTCATGATGTTATGTCCCATGTTTATGCTTATGGACTTCAATGCCCAAAGGCGAAACCAATTATTCACCTAGGCGCGACCAGTGCTTTTGTAGGAGACAATACGGACATAATCATCATTAAAAAGGCCCTGGATATATTAAGAAAGAAAATGGTTAATTTATTATATCAATTAAGCCTTTTTGCTGAAGAATATAAAGCCTTGCCTACATTAGGGTTTACACATTTTCAGCCGGCTCAGCTGACCACAGTGGGTAAAAGAGCGACACTGTGGATGATGGATTTTCTGTTAGACTTTGAAGAGCTTGAGTATCTTATTAATGGTCTTTCATTAAGAGGCGTAAAGGGGACTACAGGGACACAAGCAAGCTTCTTAAACCTATTTGAAGGGGATCATGAAAAGGTAAAAGAGCTGGACAAGCTGGTTGTAAACAAATTAGGTTTTGAAAGATCTATTCCGGTTTCCGGTCAGACATATACCAGAAAGATTGATTATAAAGTGCTCTCTGTGTTAAGCGGTATTGCTCAGAGCGTACATAAGATGACCAATGATGTTCGTTTACTGCAACATTTAAAAGAAGTAGAGGAGCCTTTTGAAAAGAATCAGATTGGTTCATCTGCTATGGCATATAAGAGAAATCCAATGAGAAGTGAGCGTGCTGCTTCTTTAGCAAGATATATTATCAGTGCAACCACCAACACGGCCATGACATCATCCACACAATGGTTTGAAAGGACCTTAGATGATTCCGCAAATAGACGGATTGCTATTCCGGAAAGCTTTATGGCAACAGATGCTATTTTAGATATATGTATCAATATTTCCAGCGGAATGGTAGTGTATGACAAAGTGATTCATCAACATATTATGAATGAACTGCCCTTTATGGCTACAGAAAACATTATTATGGAGTCTGTGAAAAAAGGCGGAGACCGACAAGAGCTGCATGAAAGCATTCGACAGCATTCTATGGAGGCCTCCAAAAGAGTTAAGAATGAAGGTTTGGATAACGATTTATTATCAAGGATTGCACAAGATGATACCTTTAATCTTACAGGTGATGATATTGAGCAGCTTATGGCACCGGAATTGTTCATCGGAAGATCAAAAGAGCAAGTGGATGATTTTATACATGACCATATTAAGCCGATTTTATCAAGGTATAAGGATGATTTAGGTATAGAAATAGAGTTAAATGTATAAAGAATAAAGTGACGAATGCGTGAATAGAGGAAAGATCATGATAAATGAAATAATTGCTAAAAGTAAAAAAATTTTAATTAAAATTGGAAGCAATACTTTATCCGATTCAGAGGGACATGTTAATAAGGAAATATTACAAAACATTGGTGAACAAATTCATCATTTAATAAAATTAGATAAGCAAGTAGTGATTGTATCCTCAGGGGCTAAAATAGCTGGTATAGCTGCCATAAATAAGTGGAGAAGAAAAGAAGATATGCATTATAAACAAGCTTTATGTGCCATTGGACAAGTGGAACTGATGAATGCTTATCAGGATGTATTTAGAGGATTTGATCTTCATATTGGTCAAATGCTTTTAACACGAGATGATTTTAATGAACAGAACAGAACGCTTAATATGAGAAATACGATATTTACTTTAATCGATGAAGGGGTTATACCTATTGTTAATGAAAATGATACGGTCAGTGTAGAAGAACTTAGAATAGGTGATAATGATACATTGGCTGCATTAACGGCTAGTTTATGGAATGCAGATTTAATGGTAATGATGAGCGATATCGATGGTGTCTATAATAAAAACCCCAAGACTTTTAAAGATGCAAAATTAATTGAGAAAATTGACCATATTGAAGACTTGATGGCAACTATTGATATGCAGGGTACCAGCGATTTTGGAACAGGGGGCATTGCTACCAAAATAGAGGCTGCCAAACGTGTTAAAGAATATGGCATACCTATGATTCTAACTAATGGAAAGAAAAAGGATATATTAAAAAAGCTACTTCAAAATGAGGAAAAAGCAACCTTATTTAGAGCGAGGTGAATAATATGAAAATAGGATTTATTGGAACGGGAAATATGGGATCTGCTATTGTAGAAGGGTATATTAAGAAATACCCTGATGAAAAAACGAATGTATTCGTTTTTGATAAAGATACTCAAAGATCAAAAAAATTAGTGGACACTTATGATATACAATACTGTGATTCCATTGAAGAAATTATGGCTAACAGTGAGGCTGTTATTTTAGCTGTAAAACCAAATATATATGGCTATGTGCTTGAGGATATTGAGAAATATGCCAGTGATCAACATATTGTGGTATCCATTGCGGCAGGTATATCCATTGCATTTATGGAAAGCTTTTTTAAAGGACCTATTAAAATTGTCAGAACCATGCCAAATACACCGGCGCTTGTAAGTGAAGGCATGACTGCATTGTCAAGGAACGCCCATATTTTAGATCACGAATTCCAGAGGGTTGTTGATATTTTTAAAGCTGTTGGAAAGGCTGAGATTATTGATGAAAAATTGATGGATGTCGTTCCCGGTATAAGCGGAAGCAGTCCGGCGTATGTTTACATGCTGATTGAAGCATTAGCAGATGGTGCGGTGCTTCATGGCATGCCAAGAAATCAAGCTTATCAAATGGGCGCACAAGCTGTCTTAGGTGCAGCTAAGATGGTGTTAGAGACCTCAAAGCATCCCGGTGATTTAAAGGATATGGTATGTTCTCCTGGAGGGTCAACCATTGAGGCTGTTGCAAAGCTGGAAGAAAAGGGTATGAGAAGTGCTGTTATTGAGGCGGTTAATGTTTGTACTGAAAAATGTAAAAGAATGAATGAATAGGAGCATCAATAAATGGTTTATCATGAGAAAACAACAAAAAGTAGGAAAGTTTATGAAGGCAATATTATTACTTTGAGGCTGGACCATATTCGGACAAAGCAAGGTGGAGAATCTTTAAGAGAAATTGTGGAACATCCCGGAGGTGTAGCGATTGTTGCATTGACAGATGATAATAAGGTGATATTAGTGAAGCAATTTAGAAAACCGGCTGAAGACGTGTTACTTGAAATACCTGCCGGAAAAATTGAAAAAGGTGAAGACCCTGAGCATACTGCAGTACGGGAATTAAAAGAGGAAACCGGATATACAGCTTCGGAAATGGAGCATTTGATGACTTTTTACTCGTCACCAGGATTTTCAACAGAAAAAATATATTTATACCTAGCTAAAAATTTAGTACCCGGTGAACCATCGCCAGATGAAAATGAACACGTAGAAGTGATGTCGTATCGCTTAGATGAGCTTTTTCAGATGATAGACCAAGGTGAACTGATTGATGGGAAAAGCATTACAGGCATACAAGCCCTTCAAAGAAAACTTAATATATAAAAAAGTATTGATAAAACTCTGTAGGATTGAAATCTTACAGAGTTTTTTGATGGTTCTCTTTAAATTTTTTATTGGACAAATAGTAATAAAACGATTATTCAAAACATATTTTTAAATATAAAAAGTAAACCAAGCCAAGCTGTGTATTAAAAATCCATTGAAAGGAATGGAATACGTATGAGAAATAAGGGGAAAGATTTTTTTTCTAGTTATTTTGGAAAAAACGGTATGAGTTTATGGATAGCCATATTTTTTTTGATTTTAGGAATATCTATAGGTGCTTTTGCTGAAAAAATGATGAGCGTATCACAGAAAAATGATTTGTTGATGTTTGTTGATTCTTATTTTAATGTTATGCACCTTGAGAATATTTCAAAGTCACAAATTTTTATTCAATCCCTAGTGAATAACTATAAAATCCTAATTATTATTTTATTGTCCGGTGCTACAGTTATTGGCTTCCCTATAGCGTTAATTGCGTTAACCTTTAAAGGGATAACTGTAGGATTTGCTGCTGCATTTTTCATGGAAGAGATGAAAATAAAAGGTTTATTCATAACCATTTCTTCAATTCTACCTCAGAACCTTGTATTTGTTCCGGTATTGGTCATGGCAGTATCCGTAGCATTAGGGTTTTCAAGCAAAATACTGTTACGAAAGGGTAATACAGGCAACAATAAAGGATATATTTATCAGCTATCAACGTATCTAATTGTGTTCATGATATTGGGCGGTATCTATTTTGTTGGGTGTCTGATAGAAACATATATATCCCCAGCCTTAATAAAGATGATTGTATCTGTATAAAAAAGGTACGAACAGGTTCGTTAAAAGGGGTGTAATTTCCTATAGGTTAAAAAAATTCAAGAAAATTATGCTAATTATATTAAATTATTGTATAATGAATTATTATAGTATGTTTTATTAGGT